>QOPV01000020.1 GCA_003331265.1 Cryomorphaceae bacterium
TCTACTAACGCAGTTTTACATTTATTAGCTATTGCAAAAAGTGCCGAAATTGATTTTACTATCAATGATTTTCATAGCATTTGTGATTCAACACCATTTTTAGCTGACCTAAAACCCAGTGGAAAATATCTAATGGAAGACTTACATAATGTTGGTGGTGTTCCAGCAGTTATGAAGTTTATGTTAGAGAACGAATATTTGGATGGTGATTGCTTAACAATTACAGGAAAAACTTTAAAAGAAAATTTAATGGATGTTAAGTCTTTAGAACCAAACCAAAAAATAATTAAAAGTTTTAATAATCCTATTAAAAAAAATGGTCATATTAGAATATTATACGGAAACCTTGCTTTAAATGGTTCTGTTGCAAAAATTACAGGAAAAGAAGGGTTAAGGTTTTCAGGTTGTGCAAAAGTTTTTGAAGGTGAATTTAAAGCTAATGAAGGAATTAAAAATGGAATTGTTAAAAAAGGAGATGTTGTTGTAATAAGATATGAAGGTCCCAAAGGAGGCCCAGGAATGCCTGAAATGTTAAAACCTACAGCTGCAATTATGGGCGCTGGTTTAGGTAGTGATGTGGCATTGATTACAGACGGAAGATTCTCAGGTGGAACTCATGGTTTTGTAGTTGGACATATTTCACCTGAAGCTCAGATGGGTGGAAATATTGCTTTAATTAAAAATGGAGATAAAATAACTATTGATGCTGTAGAAAACACCTTAAATTTGAATATTTCAAATGAAGAATTAAATATTAGGAGAAATAAATGGAAAGCACCAGAATTAAAAGTTAAAAATGGGGTTTTATATAAATATGCTAAAAATGTATCAAATGCATCTAATGGATGTGTAACAGATGAAATTTAAATGAATAAATCTATTAATATTTCTGGAGCTGAAGCTGTAATTCGTTGTTTAATTGAAGAGGGAGTTGATTTAATATATGGTTATCCAGGCGGAGCAATAATGCCAATTTATGATGAATTATATAAATTTCAAGACAAATTAAATCATGTTTTAACAAGACATGAGCAGGGAGCTACTCACGCTGCTCAAGGATATTCAAGGGTTTCAGGAAAAGTAGGTGTTGTTACCGCTACCTCAGGACCAGGTGCTACAAACTTAGTAACAGGAATTGCTGATGCTCAAATTGATTCTACTCCAATGGTTTGTATTACCGGTCAAGTGGCTTCACATTTATTAGGATCAGATGCATTTCAAGAAACAGATATAATTGGAATATCAACTCCTGTTACTAAATGGAATTGTCAAATTACTAAAGCAGTTGATATTCCAAAAGTATTAGCAAAAGCTTTTTATATAGCAAAATCAGGTAGGCCTGGACCAGTATTGATAGATATTACCAAAGATGCACAATTTGAAATGATGGATTTTCATTATGAGAAATGTTATTCTGTAAGAAGTTATATTCCAACCCCAAAATATTCAATTAATGATATAGAAAAAGCAGTTAAATTAATTGACTCCTCAAAAAAACCATTAATAGTTTGGGGACAAGGAGTTATTTTAGGAAATGCTGAGAATGAATTTAAAGAATTTATTGAAAAAACTGGAATACCTGCCGCATGGACAATCTTAGGATTATCGGGATTACCAACAGAACATCCTCTAAATGTTGGAATGGTTGGTATGCATGGTAATTATGGTCCTAACGTTCTTACCAATGAATGCGATTTATTGATTGCAATTGGGATGCGTTTTGATGATAGGGTCACAGGAAATTTAGAAACTTATGCAAAACAAGCAAAAATTATTCATTTCGAAATTGATCCTGCAGAGATAAATAAGAACGTTGATGTTGATATTGCTATTTTAGGTAACGTTAAAGAAACTATTCCTAAAGTCACAAATTTAATTAAGAAAAATTCTCACAAAAAATGGTTGAATAAATTTCATACATTTTATGAGATTGAATATGAAAAAGTAATAAAAGATGATATTCACCCATCAAAAGACGGCTTAACTATGGGTGAGGTTATTAGGGAAATTAATGAAGCATCTGATGGTAATGCTATAATTGTGACTGATGTGGGGCAACATCAAATGGTCGCATGTAGATATGCTAGTTTTAAAGAATCTAAGTCAAATGTAACCTCAGGAGGGTTAGGAACTATGGGCTTTGCACTTCCAGCCGCTTTAGGTGCTAAAATGGGTGCGCCAGAAAGAGAAGTAGTTGCAATCATTGGTGATGGAGGTTATCAAATGACAATTCAAGAACTTGGAACAATTTTTCAAACAGGAGCAGCTGTTAAAATAGTTGTTCTAAACAATGAATATTTGGGTATGGTAAGGCAATGGCAGCAAATGTTTTTTGAAAAAAGGTATGCATCTACAGAAATGATAAACCCCGATTTCGTTGCAATTGCAAAGGGCTACTACATTGATGCTAAAAAGATAGAAAAGAGAGATGAATTAAAAACTTCTATAACTAACATGATGAATTCTAATAAACCTTATTTTCTTGAGGTTAAAGTAGAAAAAGAAGCAAATGTATTTCCAATGATTCCCTCTGGCGCCTCAGTTTCAGACATTAGATTAGAATAAAATTATGACAGAAAAAATTAATACATATACTATTTCAATTTACACTGAAAACAATATCGGTTTATTGAACAGAATTTCTGCTATTTTTTTAAAAAGACATATAAATATTGAAAGTCTAACAACTTCTCAATCTGAAATAGAGAATATTTTTAGATTTGTAATTGTAGTCACTATTTCCGATTCAAAAATTAAAAGAATTATTAAACAAATAGAAAAACAAATAGAAGTTATTGCCGCTTTCTCTCATACTGATAAAGAAACAATCTTTCTAGAAACGGCTTTGTATAAGGTTAAGTCAAAATCTTTATTTGATGAAAAACATATTCAAAAAATAATAAAAGAAAGCCAAGCCAATATAGTAACCGTTTCCCCAAACTATTTTGTAATTGAAAAAACAGGATGGAGAGAAGAGACCGAAAAATTGTACGATTCTCTTGAGCCATATGGTTTACTTCAGTTCGTCAGGTCTGGAAGAATTTCTGTCTCCAAAGAAGCAATGAATATATCAAATATTTTAGGTTTAAACACAGATAAATAAATATGAAAAATTACTATAATCAATTAACATCAAGTGAGAAAAAAAATCAATTAGCAAAATGTAGGTTTATGAGTCCATCAGAATTTAATGATGGTATAAATATTCTCAAATACAGTAATATTGTAATTGTTGGTTGCGGGGCACAAGGATTAAATCAAGGTTTAAATATGAGAGACTCAGGTTTAAATATTTCATATGCTCTAAGACAATCTGCAATAGATCAAAAAAGAGATTCATTTTTAAATGCATCAAGTAATAATTTTAAAATAGGAACTTTTGAGGAGATGATACCAGACGCTGATATGGTACTAAATTTAACTCCTGATAAAAATCATAGTGATGTGGTTAATAATCTTATGCCATTGATGAAAAAGAATTCTATTCTTTCATATTCTCATGGCTTTAATATTGTTGAGGAAGGATTAAAAGTAAGAAAAGACATAAC
Source organism: Cryomorphaceae bacterium (assembly GCA_003331265.1). Classification (GTDB taxonomy): domain Bacteria; phylum Bacteroidota; class Bacteroidia; order Flavobacteriales; family Flavobacteriaceae; genus MAG-121220-bin8. The sequence continues at coordinate 3,549 of QOPV01000020.1, forward strand.
TGTTATTATGGTTGCTCCCAAATCTCCAGGAAGTGAGGTTAGAGAAGAATATAAAAGAGGATTTGGAGTTCCTACTTTAATCGCTGTTCACCCTGAAAACGACCCCAAAAACAATGGTTTGTCTTATGCAAAAGCCTATGCTGTTGCAACAGGAGGACATAAGGCAGGTGTTTTAGAATCTTCTTTTGTAGCAGAGGTTAAATCTGATTTAATGGGAGAACAAACAATTCTATGTGGTGTTTTACAAACCGGTTCAATACTTTCTTTTAATAAAATGATTGATAATGGAATAGACCCTAATTATGCTTCAAAACTTATTCAATATGGATGGGAAACTGTTACTGAAGCTTTAAAACATGGAGGAGTTACTAATATGATGGATAGATTAAATAATTCTGCAAAAATCGAAGCTTTTAAACTTTCAGAGGATCTTAAAATTATAATGAAGCCTTTATTTCAAAAGCATATGAACGATATAATGTCTGGACACTTTTCATTAAACATGATGAAAGATTGGGAAAACGACGATGTGAATTTATTAAAATGGAGAGCTGAAACAGGAGAAACTTCTTTTGAAAAAACCATTTCGACCGAAAATGAAATTACAGAACAAGAATTTTTTGACAATGGTTTACTTCTTGTCTCATTTGTTAGGGCAGGAGTAGAGTTAGCTTTTGAAACAATGACTGAATCTGGGATTATTGATGAGTCTGCTTACTATGAATCTTTGCATGAAACCCCGTTAATTGCCAATTTAATTTCAAAAAATAAACTTTTTGAAATGAATAAAATAATCTCTGATACAGCTGAGTATGGTTGTTATTTATTTGATCATGCTTGTAAACCCTTACTTTTAAATTTTATTAATAACACCAAAAAGTGTCATATAGGAGAACCGTTTCCTCTTGAAGATAAAATTGATAATCAGGAGTTGATCAAAATAAACGATTTAATTAGAAATCATCCTGTTGAACTAATTGGGAAGCAACTAAGAGCTTCGATGACTTCAATGAAACAGATATAATATTTACAATATGAATAACATCCCTAAGGAATACAGAATAAATAATGTAATAAGACATAAAGAATTTCTTATAAATGGAGAAATTGATGAATGGAATGGAAAAATGGCTGATGTATTTTCAACTCTATTATGTGATTCTAATGAAAAAGAACCAATGTTGTTGGGTACTACTCCTCTAATGAGCAAAAACCTAGCTTTAAAAGCTCTGAATTCAGCTTCAAAGGCCTTTAAACAGGGTCAGGGACTATGGCCTACAATGAAAGTTTATGAAAGAATAAACTGTATGGAAAAGTTTGTTAATATGATGGTTCTTAAAAGGGATGAAGTTGTTAAACTGCTAATGTGGGAAATTGGAAAAAACCTTAATGATTCCCAAAAAGAATTTGATAGAACGGTTGATTATATAAAAGATACTATAGAAGAATATAAAATTATAGATAGAAAAGGCGCTAATTTTCAAAACTCGTCTGGTGTAAGAGCTTTAATAAGAAGAGGTCCGCTTGGTGTAGTTTTGTGTTTAGGTCCCTACAATTACCCTTTAAATGAAACTTTTGCATTATTGATTCCTGCCATTATTATGGGAAATACAACTATTTTTAAACCTGCCAAACATGGTGTTTTATTAATCGCTCCATTATTAAAGGCTTTTAAAGAATCATTTCCACCAGGTGTTGTTAATATTGTTTTTGGAAGAGGAAGAGAGTTAGCAACTCCAATTATGGAGTCTGGAAAGGTTGATGTGTTAGCTTTGATAGGTCACAGTTCATCTGCTATTTCATTACAAGACTTACACCCACAAAAAAATAGATTAAGATTAGTACTTGGACTTGAAGCAAAAAATCCTGGTATAATTTTAAAAGATGCTGATATTGACCTGACAGTAAATGAATGTATTTCGGGAACATTGTCATTTAATGGTCAAAGATGTACAGCCCTTAAAATATTATATGTACATGAGGACATAAAGGAAGAGTTTTTAAATAAATTTTCCAAGAAGGTAGATGAATTAAAAATAGGAATGCCATGGGATAATACATTATTAACTCCATTACCTGAGCCTTCAAAGCCCAGTTATATTTCTGATTTAATTGATGACGCTACAAGTTTAGGTGCAAAAATTGTAAATAAAAAAGGAGGTAAAAAACAAAAGAATTTTGTTTTTCCAGCAATTTTATATCCAGTTACCGATAAAATGAAAGTTTATAAAGAAGAACAGTTTGGACCAGTTATCCCAATAGTTTCATTTAATGATATTTCTAAACCAATTGATCACATGGCGTCTTCAAATTATGGTCAACAGGTAAGTATTTTTGGTAAAGATGCCAGTGTATTAGCTCCAATAATTGATTCTTTGGTTAACCTAGTCTGTAGAGTTAATTTAAATAGTTCTTGTCAGAGAGGACCTGATATTTACCCTTTTACTGGAAGAAAAGATTCTGCTGTTTCCACCTTGAGTGTTCATGATGCCCTAAGGTCATTTTCTATTAGAACATTTGTAGCATCAAAGGATAACGAACTTAATAAAAGTATACTAAGGGATATTATAGACTCTAAGAAATCTAGTTTTATTAGAACTGATTATTACCTTTAAGAATTAAGCATAACTGGCATAACAAGCATAGTTATTTGTTCTGCTTCAGATTCAGATTTTGTAGGCATTAATATACCAGCTCTATTAGGAAGAGAAAGTTCTAATTTAACTTCATCTGAACTTAAATTTGATAACATTTCAGTTAAAAATCTTGAGTTAAAACCTATTTCAATATCATCACCATTATAGTTGCAACTTAATCTCTCTTCAGCTTTATTACTATAATCAAGATCTTCAGCAGAAATAACAAGTTCGTTTCCAGTAATTTTTAATCTAATTTGATGGGTGGTTTTGTTAGAAAAAATACTTACTCTTTTGGTAGAGTTCAAAAACAAAGATCTGTCTATTATCAATAAATTTGGATTTTCTTTCGGAATAACAGCTTCATAATTTGGATATTTACCATCAATTAGTCTACAAGTTAAAGATAAGTTAGAAAATGTAAATTTGGCATTACTTTCATTATATTCAATATTAACATCATAAATATTATTCATTAATATACCTTTCAAAATATTTAAGGGTTTTTTAGGCATTATGAATTCAACTAATTTATCAGATTTAAAATCTGTTCTTACATATCTAACAAGTTTGTGTGCATCTGTTGCTACAAATGTTGAGCTTTCATTTGAAAATTGAAAAAACACTCCACTCATAACAGGTCTTAAATCATCATTTCCAGAGGCAAAAATTGTAGTATTAATTGCTTGGAAAAGAACTTGGGAAGAAATAGTTGAGTTTGAAGCATCTCTAATTGTTAATGTTTTTGGAAATTCGTCACCTTTAGCATAGGCTAATGCATATTTACCATGGTTTGAGCTTATCTCGATAGTGTTGTTTTCAAGAATATTAAAAGTCAAGGGTTGTTCAGGAAAAGTTTTTAAAGTGTCAATTAATAGTTTAGCAGGAACGGCTATTACTTTATCATTATTTGCCTCGATTTCAATATCTGCGCTTAATGTAGACTCAAGATCAGATGCAGTAACTTTTAGTAGGTTTTTAGAAATTTCAAATAAAAAGTAATCTAAAATTGGTAAAGTATTATTTGTATTTAAAATACCTCCTAAAACTTGAACATTTTTCAAAAGCAAAGAACTCGAAACAATAAATTTCATAACAATAAATATATATCAGTAAATATATTAGAATATAATGTTAATGTAAAACAATTTTATTAACACTTTATACAGAGAATTAATCAAATTTAATTGTAATTGTATCTCGGTATTTTAATCCAAATAAACTACTAGCTCCACCAGTAATTGAGGGATTGCTTTTGTATATAGCTAATTCTAAAAAATCAGATTTGTTAAACAATGCAATTTTTTTACCTTCTTCTTTTCTTAATTCCTTTTTAATATCAAATTTTATTGAATCACTATATGAATTTACAATAGAATTGAATTTATAATTTCTAGCATTAATTGTGTAAGGACGAGACTTACCAAATTTTTCAAATATTGATCGAGAAATATTTGTAACTACATTCTCGTAATTATCAATATAAATCACATTCCCAATGATTTCATTATTTTTCTCGTTTAGTATTGGGTTAATATTATAAAGCTCTTTTAAAGAATCAATTTTATTTCCAACTAAATCTATTGATCCTCCCCTAAATATATGAGCTGCAACTTTAACAAAAACATCTAATACTGTGAAGCTAGAGCTTTGAGAATTATGTATAGTAATTTCAATTATTTTTTCAGGTTTAATTCTTTTTGCAACCAAGGACATCATACCATTATCTGCACAAATAAAATAATGATCGTCTAAAATCATTACAAGATGTTTTTTTTCAGGTGTTTTTTCAGAATCTACCCCTAAGATATGAATTGACCCTTTGGGGAAATTTTGATAAGCATTTTCTATAATATATGCACCCTCAATTATATTAAATGGAGAAACCTCATTAGTAATTTCTATAATATTAGCGTCTGGAATCTCGCTGTAAATAGCCCCTTTAACTGAACCTGCAAAATGATCTTTATTTCCAAAATCTGTTGTTAAAGTAATAAGAGCCATTTGTTAATAGAAAATTAATATTTAAGATTAAAAATTACATAAATTTACAACTTGCCAATAAATAACTAACTAAACGAAAGTGAAAAAACTAGAATATTTTATAAAAGACATTCATCCTATTGATTTTTTTGATAAAAAAAAATTTGATATTATAAAAATCATTAAACAAAACTTCCCTAAACTTAAAATTATTTCAAAAGGAGATAGAATTATTGTTAACGGAGAAGACTCTTTAGTTATTCAGCTAAGAATTCGTCTAGATTCATTAATTTTCATAATGAAAGATAATGATAGTATCAATGAAAAAACTATTAATTCAATAATGTCTGGAAACGGAGATAAATTAATTAGCTCGATGCATGGTAAAGTAATTTTATATGGCGTTGGAAAGAAAAAAATTAAAGCTCATACTGTTAATCAAATCAAGATTGTTGAAGCTTTTGAAAGTAACGATATGGTTTTTGCTATCGGTCCAGCTGGAACAGGAAAAACCTACACTGGTATTGCAGTAGCAGTAAAAGCTTTAAAAGACAAAGAAGTAAAAAAAATAATTTTAACCCGACCTGCTGTTGAAGCTGGAGAAAGTTTAGGTTTTCTTCCAGGTGATATGAAAGATAAGTTAGATCCATACATGCAACCATTATATGATGCCTTGAAAGAAATGATAGCTGTAGAAAAATTAGATGATTACATGAACAGAGGAATTATTGAAATTGCCCCTTTAGCTTATATGAGAGGAAGAACCCTAGATAATGCTTTTGTTATCTTGGATGAAGGACAAAACACCACTCACAATCAAATGAAAATGTTTTTAACGAGAATGGGTAATAATGCTAAGTTTATGATAAATGGTGATCCAGGGCAAATTGATTTACCAAGAAGAATTATATCAGGTCTTAAAGAAGCAAATCTAATTCTTCAAAATGTAGAGGGGATTCAAATGGTATATTTAGATGATTCAGATGTTATAAGACATCAAGTAGTAAAAAGAATAATAGATGCATATAAAAGAACAGAACACACTAATTAGTTTTCAATGAATACTATAACTAAAACAGATTTCAATTTTACTAAACAAGTTTCAAAATACTCTGGAAAAGTAAGAGATGTATATAACATCAACAACGAATCATTAATCATGATAGCTACAGATAGAATTTCAGCTTTTGATATTGTACTTCCAAGAGGAATTCCATTTAAAGGTCAGATTTTAAATCAAATAGCCTCTAAAATGCTAAAAGCTACATCTCATATAATTCCAAATTGGTTAGAAAGTACTCCTGATCCCAATGTCTCAATTGGTTTAATATGTAAGCCGTTTAAAATTGAAATGGTCATCAGAGGTTATCTTTCAGGTCATGCAGCAAGACTGTATAATTCAGGCAAAAGGACCATATGTGGAGTTGAAATGCCAGACGGAATGATGGAAAACGATAAATTTCCTCTTCCCATTATTACACCAACCACGAAAGCCTTAGATGGAAATCATGATGAAGATATTTCGAAATCAAGTATTATTGAAAAAAATATTGTTTCTAAAGAAGATTATTTTGAACTAGAAAATTATACAAAAAAACTGTTCAAGGAAGGATCAAAAATAGCTAAGGATCAAGGTCTTATTTTAGTAGATACAAAATATGAATTTGGAAAGGATGCTGCAGGAAAAATCATTTTAATTGATGAAATACATACTCCAGATTCGTCTAGGTTTTTTTATTTAGACTCCTATGAAAAACTTCAGCTATCCAAATCTCCTCAAAGACAACTGTCTAAAGAATTTGTAAGACAATGGCTGATTTCTAATAACTTTCAAGGAAAAAAAGGTCAGACAGTTCCAGAAATGAGTGATGAATACATTAATGGTGTTTCTGAAAGATATATAGAGTTGTATGAAAAAATAACTGGATCTGTTTTTAATAAGGCAAACACAGAACAAATAGAGAAAAGAATAAGGAACAATGTGGAAAGTTATTTGAAATCGAAGTAGGTTTTTTGAACTAGCTTAGCATCTGTAGAGCTGTTTATATAAGTAATGTCATTTTTGCTTTTTAACCAAGTAATTTGTCTTTTAGCATATCTTCTTGTGTTTTTCTTTATTTCCTCAATACTTTCGTTTAGAGTACACTTATTTTCAATAAATTGAAACAGCTCTTTATATCCTAGGGTTTTTAATGCATTATAATTTTTAAAATCAATTAATCCTTTTACCTCATTAACTAGCCCTTGAGAAAACATTTGGTCCACCCTCGAGTTAATTTTTTCATATAGTTTATCCCGATCCATTACAATTCCAATGTTAAATAACTTAAAAGGATGTTTAGTCTTTTTTTTGTTAACGTATGATGAGAAAGGTTTGTTTGAACTAATACAAACTTCCAATGCTCTAATTAATCTTCTAGGGTTTTTTAAATCAACCTTAGAATAGTATTCTGGATCAAGCTTTTGAAGTTTTTTCTGAAGATAAATGATTCCGAACTTATTGAGTTTTAAGTTTAAGTTTTCACGAACTTTTTTATCAATTTCAGGAAAATCATCTAATCCATATATTACAGCATCCATATAAAGTCCAGACCCACCAACTAATATTATAAATTCATCAGAAATAAAAAGTTCTTTTATTTTATTTAATGCATCTTTCTGAAAATCTTTTACAGTATATGTATCGTTTATTGATTTATGATGTATATAATGATGTTTAACAGCATTTAACTCTTTTTTTGAAGGAATAGCAGTTCCAATGGACAATTCTTTATAAAACTGCCTTGAATCACATGAAATTATTTGACAATTCAACAATTTTGCTAAATCAATACTAAATTTAGTTTTACCAACAGCTGTAGGACCAGATATCGTAATCAATGTTTTATTCAATGTGAAGTTTCAGTATTAATGATTTTTTCAACTTTATTTTTTTTCAAATAATTAATAATTAATTTATCAAAATTATTTTTTTTATTAGTTCGTGTAATTAACGATTCTAAAATCTCATAATTAGTTATTTGATAGTTTAAGGTGAAATAGCCAAAACCCATGTATTTTGAATTTTTAATTAAAATCACACTTTTTTCATCAATATTTCTCCCTTTATCAATAATAATCATATTTGGAAATGGATAGGAGATGTGTTTTATAAAATATTCTATTTTAGAATTATTAATTAAACTTTTTTTATCACTTATCTCAAATTTATCATATATACTATACAGCCTATTATTGGCATTTTTTAATGAACTATAAGTCTCAATAAAATCTATATTTTCTTGAAAATGAGAAATTCTTAAAAACTTAAAATCATTTGAATCATTACACAATTCTAATCCAAATTTAAAAATTTCATTTTTTAACGCTTTATTATACTTAGGCTTATGTGTTTTTATTTCTTCAGATTCTTTTAATAGAGCTATTAATTCATTACCACAAGTTTCAAATGAAACATTATTTAATTCTAATTGAATTTTTAAAGATTTGTTTGACTTACCAGTAATATGTTGGTTGACTCTGTTTTTAATATTTTTACTCTTACCAATATATATTATATCACCACAATCGTTGTATAGGTAATAAATCCCTGTAACATTCTTTAAATCTTCAATTATTTTAACGAATTTATCATGAATTTTATTATCATCTTTTTTAATAAGCTTATTTACAATTTCTTTATTTTTATCTTTAATTAATAATAATTTAAAAAGCTCTACTGTAGCCATCGCATCGCCTGCAGCTCTATGTCTATTTGACAAAGGTATTCCCAAAGATTTAACTAATTTACCTAATTTATAAGATTTCATTTTAGGTATTAATTTCTTAGATAATTTAACCGTACACAATTGAGGTATTTTAAATTCAAATCCCAATCTGTCAAATTCAATTTTCAACATTCGATAATCGAAAGATGAATTATGTGCAACTAGTATAGTATTCTCTGTAATTTCTAATATTCTTTTAGCAACCTGAAAAAACTTTGGAGATTTTGTCAACATTTTATTGTTAATTCCAGTAAGCTGTTGAACATAGGGTTGTATGGGTATTTCGGGATTTAATAGACTTATAAATTGGTCTATAATATTGATGCCATCAAATTTATAAATAGCAATTTCGGTTATACCTTCTTCGTTATATTTTCCACCTGTAGTTTCTACATCAACTATTGAATACAAATTATTATTTTTTAACTTCTTTTACCAAAAATATTACTTCCCAATCTAATAATATTACTATTACATTCAATAGCTTCCAAATAATCTGAGCTCATGCCCATTGACAAAAACTTAAGAGAATGTGTCTTTTTAAATTTTTCATAAAGATTACTTAAATTAATAAATTGATTTCTGATTAATTTTTTATCATTAGTAAAACTCGCCATTCCCATGAAACCCTTCACAGAAATATATTCAAATTCTTCAAAATTACTACTCACAAATAATTCATTAATTTCATTAAAGGAAAAACCGAATTTTGTTAGGTCATTAGATATATCAATTTGAATCAAAACATTTATTTTTCTATTATTTTTTTGACCTTGTTTATTGATTTCATTTAATAATTTCAAACTATCAACACTGTGAATTAAGTGAATGAATGGTGCTATGTATTTAACCTTATTTCTCTGTAGATGACCAATCATATGCCATTTAATTTCTTTTGGCAATTCATTATGTTTTTTGACTAATTCTTGAATTTTATTTTCACCAAAATGATAGTGCCCAGCATTGTAAGCAATTAGAATATCTTTTGATGGCTTTGTTTTTGATACTGCTACTAGCAATACGTTTGATGGAATCTCTTTTTTTATTCTATTTAAATTAAATGAAATATTCACAATATTTTATTTAAAATTTTATTAGCAAGATTAAGCGCGTCTAAACCGTCTTTTAGACTAATCAAAGGCTTACTGTCATTTATTATGGAATTTGCAAATGCGTTGTGCTCTTCAATAATTGCATTATTTTCTTCTATTTTAGGATTATTATAAAATATTTGTTTTTTCTTTCCAGATGAATTTTCAATTATCATCGCATATTTATCTTGATTATCTTCAGCATCCTTTATTTTAACAACTTCAGTTTTCTTTTCAAGAAAATCAATAGAAATGTATGCATTTGATTGAAAAAATCTAGTTTTTCTCATGTTTTTTAATGAAATTCTACTAGCAGTAAAATTAGCTACACAACCGTTTTGAAATTCTACTCTTGCGTTACAAATATCAGGGGTTTCACTAATAACACAGACACCATTGGCGCTGACTTTAGTTGGTTTAGATTTAACTACGCTTAAAACTATATCAATGTCATGAATCATCAAATCTAAAACGACTGAAACATCATTTCCTCTTGGGTTGAACTCGGCTAGCCTGTGACATTCAATAAACTTAGGAACTTTAATAGTGTCTTTGACACAGGTAAAAGCAGAATTAAACCTTTCAACATGACCGACTTGACCTTTAATATTTTTTTTGATTGATAAATCGATTAATTCAATAGCTTGGTCTAAAGTACTAGTTATCGGTTTTTCAATAAAAATATGTTTAGAATTTTTAATACATATTTTTGCTATTTCATAATGATTCGGTGTGTTTGTACATATAAAAACAGCATCTACAGAATCAATTAAATTTTCAATTTTTTCAAAAAAAATAAAATTGTCATTAATATCTAAAATATCTTTATTTATATCATGATATCCTATTAATTCAAAATATTTAGATGCTTTTAGAAGTTTTAGATGTATTGAACCTAGATGGCCTGCACCAACAACACCAGCTTTAATCATATTTTTTTTTTTCAAAAATACGATACTTATTCTTATTTTTAAATATTATTAACATCAATTGAAAGATACTTTTAAACATAAAGGTTTAAGAAAAAAATTAGTTGAAGAACTTAAAAAAAAAGGAATAAAATCAGAAAATGTTTTAAATGCTATCTTAAATATACCAAGGCATTTTTTTATTGATAGTGGTTTCGAATCACACGCATACATTGACAAAGCTTTCCCAATAGGATCTAAACAAACTATTTCACAACCTTATACAGTTGCTTACCAAACTTCAGTATTGAACATAAAAGAAAATGATAAAGTATTGGAAATTGGTACTGGTTCAGGATATCAAACAGCCGTTTTAATTAAATTGAAAGCAAAAGTCTATACTATTGAAAGACAACATGATTTATATCGAAAAGCCATAAAGAAATTACCTCTTCTTGGATACTACCCCGAATTAATAAAATATGGTGATGGATATTTAGGTATAAAAGATTACGCACCTTATGATAAGATTATAATAACAGCAGGAGCCACTGAAATACCTAAATTACTTTTGTTACAGCTTAAAATTGGAGGAGAGATGGTAATTCCTGTTGGAAATAATATTCAAAAGATGACATATGTTTTGAGAGTTAACAAAAATAAATACGAAAAAAAAATATTGGGTGATTTTAACTTTGTTCCAATGCTAAAAGACAAGAATTAGTTAATTGTTTTTTTTTATTCTAGCTAATTGAAGTTTATTCTCTCTATTTTTTATTGTTTGACGTTTGTCATATAGTTTTTTTCCCTTTGCTAGAGAAATAATAACTTTTGCAAACCCTTTTTCATTAATAAATAACTTCAGAGGAACAATCGTAAGACCAGTGTTTTTTACTTCTTTTAATAGTTTCTTTAATTCTTTTTTATTTAAAAGTAGTTTTCTTTGACTTCTGGTTTTATGATTAAATTGATTACCATGGGAATATTCATCAATAAACATATTTATAATAAACAATTCTTCTGAATCATTAAACTCACAAAAACTTTCAGAAATAGAGGCTTTACTAGCTCTAATTGATTTAATTTCAGTTCCAGTTAATACAATTCCTGCAGAGAATTGATCCATTAAAATGTATTCAAACTTTGCGCGCTTATTTATTATATTTACTTTTTTATTCACATTGCAAACTTAATAAGTATATTTCATATATGTCTAAAATAGAGTGGACTCAAATTAATTCATTGGATGAATTAATAAGTTTAAATAAAGACTACATACTATTGTTTAAACATTCTCCCAGATGTATAGTCAGTAGAATATCCTTAACAAGATTTGAATTAGGTTATGATAAAACAACAAATATTTCAAAATTTATATTTATTGATGTTATAAAAATGAGACCTTTGTCAGATGAAATAGCTAAAGTTTATTCTATATATCATGAATCTCCTCAGTTGATATTATTAAAAAACAATAAAGTTATCTACCACACTTCTCATTCAGACATTTCCTTTTCTAAACTCAAAAATCATATTTTTTAAATTGTTAATTCTTTATTGATAATTTTTTGTTTTTATTATACAAATTCGTTGTTAACCTTTTAATTCATTATTAGATTTGCCATTAAATTTATTAATATGAGAATAGATAAAGAAATTGTAGAGCTTATCAAAAAAGAAGAGAATAGACAATTAAATGGAATTGAGCTAATAGCTTCTGAAAATTTCACCAGCCCTGCTGTAATGAACGCTACGGGATCTGTTCTTACTAATAAATATGCTGAAGGTTATCCTGGAAAAAGATATTATGGTGGTTGTGAAATAGTAGATGAAATAGAAACCATTGCAATTAATAGAGCTAAAGAGCTTTTTGGAGCTTCATATGCTAATGTCCAGCCACATTCTGGGTCTCAAGCAAATACCGCGGTTTATCATGCCTTTTTAAAGCCAGGTGATAAGATTTTAGGCTTTGATTTATCTCATGGCGGACACCTAACCCATGGATCCCCAGTAAATTTTAGTGGAAGATTATATGATCCCGTTTTTTATGGTGTTGAAAAAGACACTGGTATTTTGAATTATGATAATATACTTAAAATTGCCAAAAAAGAGAATCCAAAGTTAATAATTGCTGGAGCTTCAGCATATTCAAGAGATATTGATTTTGAAAAGTTTAGAGAAATAGCAGATAGTGTTAATGCTTTTTTAATGGCAGATATTTCTCACCCGTCTGGCTTAATAGCAAAAGGTATTCTTAATGATCCTATTCCACATTGCCATGTCGTTACAACCACTACACATAAAACTCTAAGAGGGCCAAGGGGAGGTCTTATTTTAATGGGTGAGGACTTTGAAAATCCATTTGGATTAAAATTAAAAAATGGATCTTTAAAAAAAATGTCTTCATTATTAAATCTAGCTGTTTTCCCTGGAAATCAGGGCGGACCATTAGAACATGTAATTGCTGGAAAGGCTATTGCATTTGGAGAAGCCTTAAGCCATGATTTTATGTCTTATATGGTTAAAGTCAGGCAAAATGCTAAATCTATGGCTAAAGCTTTCGTTGAAAAAAACTATAATATAATTTCTGGGGGTACTGACAACCATATGATGTTAATTGACTTACGAAATAAGAATATTTCAGGAAAAGATGCTGAACTAGCTTTGGTTAAGGCTGATATTACTGCAAATAAGAATATGGTACCGTTTGATGATAAATCCCCTTTTGTTACATCTGGTATTCGTTTTGGCACACCTGCTATAACCACTAGAGGATTAGAAGAAAATCACATGGTTGAAATTGTTAATTTAATTGACAGAGTAATTAATAACCATGATAATGATAATTTAATAAAAAATGTAAAAAAAGATGTTGGTGAACTAATGAGAGGAAGAGATCTATTTAATTATTAATTCTCAAAAATTTCAATTTCGAATAATTTATTCCAGTTCTTACCTGTTACAAAAAAAGTATTTTTTTTACTGTGAAATGCTATTCCGTTTTGTACATCCAATTTATCATGTTTTTTTACTTTTTCTTTTAAACCTTTAAAATCAATAACACCTTCAACACTCCCTGATTTAGGGTCAATTATTAATCCTACCTCTTTGTTAAATTGATATGTGTTAGCATATATTTTTCCTCTATACCATTCTAGTTCATTAATTTTGGTAATCACTTTGTTATTAGTAACTACACTTATATAAGACAACTCATTCAAAGTTTCAGGATCTAGAATCCATATTTTTTCAGTCCCGTCAGACTTATAAATATTAGTACCATCATTACAAAGTCCCCATCCCTCAATACTTTTTTTATAATTGAATGATTTAATTAATTCAAAATTATTTTTATTGTAAACGAAACCTATTTTTTGTTTCCAAGTTAATTGGTACAAATTATCTCCAATTATAGTTAAACCTTCTCCAAAATATGATTTATCTAAAAATATTTTATCCAAAACTAATCCGTTTTTGTAATCAATTTTAATTAAAGATGAATAACCATATTGACCTGTACTTTCATACAAGTTATATTCGTCATCAAACTCTAATCCCTGAGTGTAAGAAGAAATGTCATGATCAAATTCATTGATAATTCTGTATGAATAAAGCTTTGGTATTTTGGATGAAAAAATAGTTAAATCTTTATTCAAATTATATGTTTTGTTATTTACCTCAAAAGAAACTTCTATTTCATTTATTCCAAGTTTATTATTTAAAATATATTCACTTCCTATTAGAGAATCATTGATTTTGAATTTAATATTTTTAATATCCTCATTAATTGGATTATTTAAGATGAGCTTTATCTTATCACCATTTTTTAAAAAATCTGAACTTTTTGATATTTCTAAAGAATACTGTGGGTTAGGTTTTGTTCCACATGAAAAAAGAGTGAGAGTTAAAACTAATATTAACAGATTAATTTTTGCCATAATAACAAGAAATATTTTTCAAATATAAATATTTAACCTTAGGAGTAAATTATAAAAACATTTATATTTGCTTTGGGCAAGTCTTATACAACCAGCTCCTATTTAATCCCCCAGGGTGGGAACGCAGCAAGGGTCAATGGTCGTAGCGGTGTGATATAAGTAGCTTGCCCTTTTTTTATCTCAAATGTCTAAAGTTATTGTTGTTACGGGAGCTTCATCAGGAATTGGAAAATCCATTGCACTTTTTTTATCTTCCAAAGGTTTTATTGTATATGGAACTTGTAGAAATCCAAAAAAATACAATATTAAGGATTTCGAATTAATTAAATGTGACATAGATAGTGCTGTTGAAATTAAGAATTGTATTAAATACATCGTTAAAAAAGAAGGTATAATAGATGTTTTAATTAATAATGCAGGAATTGGAATCACTGGACCATTAGAAGAAACTAGTGAATCAGATATTAAAAGTGCTTTTCAAACAAATTTATTTGGTCCAATAACCATCATCAAAGAATGTATCCCAATAATGAGAAAAAACAATTCAGGATTAATTATCAATATAACATCGGTTCTAGGTTATTTTGGAATACCATTTAGAGGAATATATTGTGCAACAAAAAGTTCTCTTGAAATAGTAGGAGAAGTTTTTAACATGGAGCTTAAAAAATTTAATATTAATGTAGTCAATGTAGCGCCAGGAGATTTTAAAACAAATATTGCCTCCAGAAGAATTGATTCTAAATCAAATAATTTTTCAAATTATGATGAGGAATATTATAAATCTTTGAAGTCTGCGAACAATCATGTTGAAAATGCGATGTCCCCAGAAATTGTTTCAAAATTAATATATAAAATAATAAATTTAAAAAATCCAAAAATTCATTATAGAGTTGGTCAATTTATTCAAAAATTTTCAATAGTTTTAAAAATGATTTTACCTGATAAATTATTCGAAAAAATACTTTTAAATTATAGCAAAAACTAATTATATGAAATTTTTTATTGATACTGCAAATCTTGAACAAATTAAAGAAGCTCAGGATCTAGGAGTTTTAGACGGAGTTACAACAAATCCATCTCTTATGGCAAAAGAGGGTATAACTGGACATCAAAATATTTTAGATCATTATGTAAAGATTTGTGAAATTGTTGATGGTGATGTGTCTGCTGAGGTAATATCCACTGATTTTAACGGAATGGTAAGTGAAGGTGAAGCTTTAGCAAAGTTACACCCCCAAATTGTCGTCAAAATACCTATGATTTTAGATGGAATTAAAGCAATTAAACATTTTTCAAGTAATTCAATTAAAACTAATTGCACTCTAATTTTTTCTGTTGGTCAAGCTCTTATTGCTGCAAAAGCTGGTGCAACATATGTCTCTCCATTTATTGGAAGATTAGATGATATATCAACTGATGGTTTAAATTTGATTTCCGAAATAGTAACAGTTTATGATAATTATGCATTTGACACTCAAATTCTAGCTGCATCAGTAAGACATACCATGCACGTGATAGATTGTGCAAAGATTGGGGCTGATGTGATGACAGGGCCGTTGTCATCAATAACAGGACTTATAAAACACCCATTGACAGATTCGGGTTTAAAAAAATTCTTAGAAGACTTTAAAAAAGGTAATTAATTTGAATTTGAATCTAGTTCGATAATATTAGAAATTGAAATTATTTTTCCTTTATTATCTGTAATTATTATTTTATTTAAATTATTTAAAATCATTTTTTTACTCATTGTGTGAAAATCATTTGTTATATAATGTTTGATGCTATTATCTTTCTTAATATAATTTAATGACTCTCTCCATTTTTTTTGATTAGAATTTATATTTATACAATGAAATATATAATTTTTGTTTTTATTTAAAAATTCAAAAACTCTATTGAATAAACTATTTTGATGTGAATTTTGATCATAGGACCAAAAAACATAAATAATTGGTTTATTTAATTTTAGTTCAATAGAACTTATACTGTCTCCGAATTCATTGGTTAGTTTAATTTCAGGAAGTGTTTTGCCAATTTGAAGTAATGAAATATTAGAATAGAGTTGCTCGATTTCTATATTTATTTTATCATCAATGGATATTTTCAAAAACTCATTTAAAAAACTATCAATGTCGATTAAAGGATTATCTTTCAATAGGTATTCAAAGGCAATATATCTTAATATTTTTGATTTAATTACGGGATTTGATATATAAGATTTTACAAATCTTATCCTATCTAAATTGAAATCAAAATCTAAGTTAGAATAAGGGCTATAATTTATACCTGATTCATTATTAGTTCTTAAAATAATATAGTCTAAATAAGGCTTAAAATTTGAAAGCTCTTCGACGTTAAGGTCAATGTCTTCTCTAAAATCATAAAAGTCATAGTTAAGTGTGTTTAATAGATTCTTTTGTTTAATTCCTGAAATATAAGCTTCCATTTTTGAATACAATGGAAGTTTTATTGCATTATTTATTATTGTATTACTTGTCTTATTTAATTTTTTTAATTTTTTAAAATTATCAAATTTTATTTTTTTTAATTTAAGTAAAGAATCGATTAATTTTTTAAAATTATCAGGACTATTTCTTAGATTTGAATTGATAAATTTTTCCTGATTTTCATGTTCTAAAAAGACATCAATTAAATAATTGTTTTTAGAAGATCCTTTCCCTGAAAAAACTAACGATTCATCAAAATCGACTGCATTTAATCTTAAAACCAAACTGTCTTTTGTTTCAAAAATCACATATTGAAACTCTGGTAAATGCTTAAAATTATATAGACCATTATTAATTGAATCTAATACCATGTGAAAACTTCCATCTTCAGAGATAAAAGTTTCGTTTATTACAAATTCATCTTTTAATAGAGATATTTTATCATTCGTATTCTTTATAATTTTTCCTGCAAAATATGATGTTTTATGATCATCATCTTCACACGATGAGATTATTGCAAGTATTAATAATAATATTATATTATTCTTCATCGATAAACTAATAATTATAGATTTATAATTTAAAGATAAATTTAGAATAATCATAAATATGATTTTATTAAATTTGCGAACTAATAAAAATAAAACATATGTTAACTGTCTCTAACCTATCTGTTCAATTTGGAAAAAGAGTTCTTTTTGATGATGTAAATACATCTTTTACAAAGGGAAATTGTTATGGTATCATTGGTGCAAATGGAGCTGGTAAATCTACTTTTTTAAAAATCTTGTCGAAAAATTTTGAACCTAATTCTGGAAATGTTCATTTAGAATTAGGAAAGAGAATGTCAGTACTTGAACAAAATCATTTTGCATTCGATGACAAACAAGTTTTGGAAACAGTAATTAGAGGAAATAATGTTTTGTACAAAATTAAAAAAGAGATGGATGAAATTTACTCTAATCCAAATTTTTCAGATAAAGATAGTGATAGAGTAGGTGTCTTACAGTTAGAATATGAAGAAATGGATGGATGGAATGCTGAAAGTGATGCAGCAGCATTATTATCTAATTTAGAAATTAAAGAAGATCTTCATTATAAGCTTATGAGTGAGTTAGATGGTATTCAAAAAGTTAAAGCTTTATTAGCTCAAGCATTATTTGGAAATCCTGATGTTTTGATCATGGATGAGCCAACTAATGATTTAGACTTTGAAACAATTAAATGGTTAGAGAATTTTATTGCTAATTACGATAATACAGTGATTGTAGTTTCACACGATAGACACTTTTTAGACTCAGTTTGTACTCATATTTCAGATATAGATTTTGGTAAAATCAATCATTTTTCCGGAAATTATACTTTTTGGTACGAATCAAGTCAACTTGCTTTGAGACAAAAAACTCAACAAAACAAAAAGGCTGAAGAAAAGAAAAAAGAGTTAGAAGATTTCATAGCTAGATTTAGTGCAAATGCATCGAAATCTAAACAAGCAACCTCGAGAAAAAAAATGTTAGATAATTTAAATATAGAAGATATCAAACCATCCTCTAGAAGATACCCAGCAATAATATTCAATTCTGATAGAGAAGCCGGAGATCAGATTTTAAGTGTTGATAATTTATCATTTTCTGATTCAACAAGCATTTTATTTGATAAAGTGAGTTTTAATTTGAATAAAGGTGAAAAAGTTGTTCTATATTCAAAGGACACCAGAGCAACAACAGCATTTTATCAAATTATTAATAATGAAATTAAAGCTGACTCAGGGAAATTTGTTTGGGGAATAACAACTTCACAATCTTATTTACCCTTAGATAATAGTTCTTTTTTTAATAATAAATTAAGTTTAGTTGATTGGTTACGACAGTGGGCTAAAAACGACGAAGAAAGAGAAGAGGTTTATATCAGAGGATTTTTAGGAAAAATGATTTTTAGTGGTGAAGAAGCCCTAAAAACATCGGATGTATTGTCAGGGGGTGAAAAAGTCAGATGTATGCTATCAAGGATGATGATGTTAAAATCTAATGTATTAATGTTTGATGAACCAACAAGTCACTTAGATTTAGAATCTATAACGGCTTTGAATAATTCCATTAAAAAATTTAAAGGCAACGTCTTTATAACGACTCATGATTTTGAATTTGCAAAATCTGTGGGCGATAGAGTAATAGAATTAACACCTAAAGGAGCAATAGACAGATTAGCAACATTTGATTCATATATGACTGACCCAAAAGTCCAGGAGTTAAGAAGTAAATTATATCTCTAAATTTTTAATTATTTTTTTTGATAATACAAGTTCATCTAAATGAACAAATATTCTTATAATTTGTTCATTAACAATTCCAAAACCAGCTAGTCTAGCAGATTCACTTGTATTCTTAACAATTGGATTAATTTTTTTGGAAATTAATTCATTAGCTATTCTGTTTGAATAGACCAAAGAACCCTCATAAACTAAGATATAATCTTGGTTCACTATGATGATTTAATTAAAATATTTTCTATTCCAAATATATGTATTAAAATTTTTGCCTAATGAAAATCCAAAAAATAAAACAACCGCAACAATTGACTTTAGTACAAATAGATAGGTGATAAAGAACTCAGTATTTGGAGAATTTTCATAAACAAAGAGCCCGTTTGGTAAAATAAGAGTAACTAAGAAAGAAATTAACATTATTGAAAATAAAATGTTTTTTAAAGATTTAAATGGCCACATTGAAATTTTTCTAAAATAACTTAAATCATTGCCCCATTTATCTATCAGGTAATAGTAGTCATTACCTAAATCACAAAATAATAGAGGGTCGTCTGAGTTTTTAAGTTTAAAAAGTTTTGAGGGAGCCATTACTTTTAAATCGACTGTATTCAATCGCTGGTTAATTTTAAATTTTTTAATTTTTTCAATAGTTGAATTGGGAAATTCTCCCTTGAAAAGCTTTGAATCTAAAAAACGAAGACGATAATCAATGCAAGTTTTTTTAATATCATTAATAAAATAGATCTTATTTTTATCTAGTTTATCATAGTCAAAATCAATAAAAAAATCAATTTTTATATCATAATTGTTTGAGTTTTTTGAGGAGTTTTTTTTTATAAACTCTAATTCTTTTTCAATATTGGTCGAATACATAATTATTTGTCTCTTAAAATAGCGTTAAACTTGTTCTTTAATTTTTTTTCAATTTTATCCATTATAAAATGAATTTCTTTATCATTCAATGTTTTTTCCCTGTTACTAATTGTAAAAGTCATCGCATAAGATTTTTTATTATCTCCAATTTTATCCCCTTCATAAACATCAAATAAATCAATATCAGTTAAATTTTTAATTTGAGTTTTTAATAGCTCATCTTTAATTTCAGAATAATCAACATTTTCATCAATAATAAAAGACATGTCTTTTTTTACAGGCTGAAATTTTGATATAGGTTTATATTTTTTAAAATTATTAGACATTGAATTAAGTATTTCATCTATATCTAAAGAGGCATAAAATACTTCTTGGTTAATATCAAATTCTTTATTTAATTCTTTCGATATAAGCCCTATCAATGCAAGTCTTTTTTTGTTTAAATAAAGTCCTATAGATTTTTCAAAACCATCATGTTCAATAGTTCGTTCTTTAGTTGAAAGATTTAGTTTTAAAAACAAGTTAGTAACTATATTTTTTAATGTATAAAAATCAGCTACCATAGATTTGTTGTACCATGTTTTAGCTGCTATTTCACCACTAAAAACAATACTGAGTCTTCTTTTTTCAGAGTTAGAATCCTTTAGTTTCTCATAAATTTTTCCAAATTCAAAATATTTATTGTTTTTATTTTTTCTGTTTAGATTGTATTTTAATGTTTTTAAAGACGACTCAAGAAGTGTAGTGCGTAGTTTTGATATATCAGAACTTATAGAATTTATTATTTCTATACTATTCCTATTAAATAAATTTAAAGTATTATTAGTTAAAGAATTATTCATTATTTCATTAAATCCTAAGGAATTTAGATATCCTGATATAGACTTTTCTAATTTGTAATAAAGATTAGTTTCTATTGAGTTAATTGAAATTGATAAACTATTAGAAAGCTTAATCTCATTAAAACCATAAATTCTAAGAATTTCCTCAACAACATCGCACTCTCTAGTAACATCATGTCTATATGAGGGCACTGTTATACCAACACCAGTTTCTGTAATGTTATTAATTTTAAAATCAAGTGATGTTAAAATTGATTTAATTTCTTCTTCTGGGATAGTTTGACCAATTAAATTATTTGTTTTTTTATAATTAAGTAAAATCGATTTTTCTTCAATTTTATTAGAATATTCATCAATAATATCACTACAAATTTCACCTCCACAAACCTCACATATCAAAATTGCAGCTCTTTTAAGAGCATATTCAACCAACTGTATATCGATCCCTCTTTCGAATCTGAATGACGCATCACTATTGATAGAGTGTGATTTAGCTGTCTTTCTTATTGAAATAGGATCAAAAAATGCACTTTCTAAAAAGAGGGAAGTTGTTTCTGTATTAATTCCATGATGATCTCCACCATAAACACCAGCGATACACATTGGTGTATTACCATCACAAATCATCAAATCAGTATCATTTAGTTTTCTTTCTACTCCGTCTAAAGTGGTAAATAATGTTCCTTTTTTTAATGTTTTAACTTCAATACTACTAGTTTTAACTTTTTTTAAATCATATACATGTAGGGGTTGTCCTAGTTCATGTAATACATAATTGGTGATGTCTACCACATTATTTATTGGAGTTAACCCAATACTTTTTAATCTATTTAGTAACCATTCAGGAGATTTGTCAACTTTAATATTTTCAATACAAACACCAGTAAATCTTTTACATAATTTTGAGTTTTGAACTTTAACTTTAATTTTATTTGATCTTGAATTTATATAAAATGAAGAAACTGACGGAGTAATAAGTTCAAAATTATGTTTTTTTTGCATTAAAGCAGCTCTTAAATCTCTAGCCACCCCAAAATGACTCATTGCATCAGAACGATTGGGTGTAAGACCAATATCAAAAATATTATCCTCATAAGATTTATAGATTTCAGAAACCTTTTTTCCAGGATTAAACTTACTATTTAGAACAATAATACCATCATGAGAATCTCCAATTCCAATTTCATCTTCAGCACAGATCATTCCTTGACTTAGTTCTCCTCTAATTTTACTTTTACTAATTTTAAAACTGTCCCCGTTATTTGGATAAAGAGTAGTTCCCACTGTAGCAACTATTACCGTTTGGGCTTTAGCAACATTAGGGGCTCCACAAACAATTTGTAGAGGTTCCTCATTTCCTATATCAACAGTTGTTAACTTTAATCTATCGGCGTTAGGATGTTTGATACATGTTAAGACTTTTCCAACTAATAGCCCTTTTAATCCACCCTTATATTGTTGATATTTATAAACAGCTTCCACCTCCAAACCAATATCAGTTAAAATATTGGATATTTTCTCTAATTCAACGTCAATTTTAAGAAAATCTTTAAGCCAATTGTATGAAATGTTCATTATTACATTATTAATCGTAAAGATACAATTATGAAAATTTAATTTTTAATATTTTTTACAATAATTAACTAATATGCTTCCAAAGAATACTGTTTTTATTCAATTTTCCATATTCTTCTTTAATTTCTTTGTTATCTGTATGTCTCAACTGTGGGTCATTTCTTAATAAACTCTTTGCGTCATCTCTTGCCAAATCTAATATGTCCTTATCTTTTATTATGTCAGCAATTTTAAAATTCAATAATCCACTTTGTTGTGTGCCAAGAATATTTCCGGGTCCTCTCAAGTTCATATCCACTTCAGCAATTTTAAAACCGTCATTAGTTCTGCACATCGTTTTAATTCTTGTTCTAGCGTCATTACTGATTTTTTCTTTAGTCATTAAAATACAATAACTATTTTCAGAACCTCTCCCAACTCTTCCTCTCAATTGGTGTAACTGTGATAATCCAAATCGTTCAGCACTTTCTACTATCATTACAGAAGCATTTGGTATATTAACCCCAACCTCAATTACAGTTGTTGAAACCATAATCTGGGTTTCACCTTTTTTAAATCTATTCATTTCATATTCCTTATCTTCATTTTTCATTCTTCCATGAAGAATACTTAATTGATACTGATTTTTTGGAAATTCCCTTTCAATACTTTCATAACCATCCATAAGATCTTTATAATCCATAGTTCTAGATTCTTCAATTAGTGGATAAACTATATAAATTTGTCTTTCTTTTAAAACTTCATCTTTTATAAATTTAAAAACTTGAAGTCTATTTTTATCTGTTCTATGAACAGTCGTAATTGGTTTTCTTCCAGGTGGCAATTCGTCAATAATGGAAATATCTAAATCTCCATAAACACTCATTGCTAAAGTTCTCGGAATTGGGGTGGCAGTCATAACTAATATATGGGGTGGTATTTTATTCTTTTTCCAAAGCTTTGATCTTTGTGCTACACCAAAACGGTGCTGCTCATCAATTATAGCTAATCCAAGATTTTTGAAAGCAACCTTATCCTCCAATACAGCATGAGTTCCTATTAAAATATTAACAAGACCATTTTTTAAATCATCAAATAAATCTATTCTTTCTTTTTTTGATGTAGATCCAGTTAGTATTTTTACATTTAAACCTAAATCTTTTACAGAATTATCAATACTGTTGTAGTGTTGTTGAGCTAAAATTTCCGTGGGAGCAATAATAGTGGTTTGGTAATTATTATCAATTGCTATTAAACATGATAATAA
>QOPV01000021.1 GCA_003331265.1 Cryomorphaceae bacterium
ATTATTTTAAATTCAAAAAGTAAAAAAATATCTGGTTTGAATGCATTTGAACTATATGACACGTTTGGTTTTCCAATTGATTTAACAGCTTTAATATTAAGAGAAAACGAAATGACTTTTGATCTAAAAGAATTTAATTCACTAATGAATGTTCAAAAAAATAGATCAAAAACTGCATCAATTTTATCTAATGAAGAATGGAATAATGTTAATGAGTTCAAGGAAACAGAATTTATTGGATATGATGAATTAATTTCTGAATCTAATATTTTAAGATATAGAAAATCAAAAAACAAAAAAGGTGAAATAAATTATCAAGTAATTTTTGATAAGACTCCTTTTTATGCAGAAGGTGGTGGGCAAATAGGGGATTCAGGAACGCTAGATTCAAAGATAAATATTTTTAATACCATTAAAGAAAATGATACAATTATCCATTTAATGGATTCTTTGCCAAAAGATTTAACTAAGACCTTTAAATTAAGTGTTAATAAAAGTAAAAGGCTATCAAGTTCTTCTAATCATACAGCTACTCACTTATTGCATCAAGCCTTGAGGTCCGTACTAGGTGATCATGTCCAGCAAAAAGGATCAATGGTTTCAAACAAGTATCTCAGATTTGATTTTTCTCATTTTTCAAAACTATCTGAAATAGATTTAGAGAATGTGGAAAATTTTGTAAATGAAAAAATTATTGATCATTTAGAACTTGAAGAAAACAGGAATTCATCTTTTCAGGATTGTATTGATGATGGTGTAATTGCACTTTTTGGCGAAAAATACGGAGATGTAGTTAGATCAATTAAATTTGGAGAATCACACGAATTATGTGGGGGAACTCATGTTAAAAACACTGGTGAAATAAGAAGTTTCATTATTAAATCTGAATCTGCTATTTCCACAGGTATTAGGAGAATTGAGGCTATTAGCGGAGATAAAGCAGTTGATTATTTAATGAAGCAAGCAAAAACCTTAAAAGAAGTAAGTAAGATTGTATTAAATGATAAAGATCCTATCAGTGCTTTAAATAAACTAAAAAATCAAAACTTATCTTCTAATAAAAAATTAGAAAAAATAAATAACGAATTATTAACTTATTATTTAAAGGATTTAAATCAAAATATTGAAATAATAAAAGATTTAAACTTTTGTGCTTTAGAATTATCATGCGAACCAAATGTTTTAAAGAACTTGGCATTTAGAGCAGCTAAGGACCTAGATAATTTATTTCTAGTTTTATGTTCTAGTTATGAAGGGAAGGCCTATTTAATGTGCTATATTTCGAAATCTTTAGTCAAATCTAAAAATTTAAACGCTCAAGAAGTAATCAATAACCTTGGGAAGCTTATTGACGGTCACGGGGGAGGACAGCCATTTTTTGCTACAGCAACAGGAAAAAATTTAGTAGGTATAAAAAATATAATTCAACAGTCCAGAAAATTAATTTGAAGCTAAAACTTCCTCAGGGGGATATACGGATAAAATTTTATTAACATAACCTTCAACTAATTCATCTCTATTCATTTTATGTGATGATAAAAATCCTATTCCTTTCCCTTGCCAAACTAGTTGTTTTGAATTAGTATCAATTATATCAATATAAAGAACCCCTTCAGAAGTTGTGTGAGAAACTCTCCTATAACTTCTGCCATAATATGGATACCATCCAAGACTATAGGGACTGTAATAAGAGTTGTCTATATATATATTTTCAGAGGATTTTGTCGAAATATTTACTAATAAATCAGGCTTGTCACTTATAGTCATTCCTTTAGCAATAAGATTTTTTTCAATAGATTTTAAAATTCTTTTTTTATCTATATCAGAAATTTCAACCTTATCAATACCAGTTTTGTAAAAAGCAAAAGATTTATAATTATCAAAATTAATCTCAGAATCAAAATCAGAGTAAACCCTTATTGAATTACAACTTGTCATAAGTAATCCAAAAAGAAATAAAAGTAAAATAGATTGGTTAAATTTTTTCATTGTTATAGTTTTATATAAGTAAATCAAGAACTGTGCCTAAATTATTTTCTCATTTTTTAAACACCTTTATTTGTAAAGTTATACAATATTAAATTAAATGTTTTATTTTGATGATATTGAGTCACTGAACCAGGAAATTAATTTACCTTCTTTAAAAAAATATAATGTAAATATTTTTGTAAAAAGAGAAGATTTAATTCATCCTATAATTTCTGGAAATAAGTTTAGAAAATTAAAATATAATATTGAAAAAGCAATTAAAGACAAAAAAGATGAAATAATTAGTTTTGGAGGAGCGTATTCTAATCATCTTTTAGCATTAGCTTTTATTGGAAAATTAAGTAACCTTAAAACAATTGGAATAATTAGAGGGGAAGAATTAAAACAAAAAAAATTGAATTCCACTTTAAAAAGATGTAAAGATTACGGAATGAAATTTATTTTTATTTCTCGAAACGAGTATAAGAAAAGAAATGAAATAAAATACATTAATTCATTAAAAGTAAAATTTAGAAATGCTTTTATTGTACCAGAGGGTGGAACTAACTACCTAGGAGTAAAAGGTTGTGAAGAGATTTTAAATAAAGAAGATAGTTTTTTTGATGTAATTTGTTGTCCAGTGGGTTCTGGCGGCACAATTTCTGGTTTAATCAATTCAAAAAATAATCTCCAAAAAATTTTAGGTTTCTCAGCATTAAAAGATAGTAAGATAAAAAATGTAATTACTAAATTTGTTAATAATAATGATTGGAAAGTATTTGATGATATGTTTTTTGGAGGTTACTCCAAAGTAGATTATGAATTAGTGAATTTTATTAATAAAACTTATGATCAAACAGGAATTTTATTTGATCCAATTTATAATTCTAAAATGCTTTTTCAAATTATATATATGATCTCAAATGATAAATGGCCATACGGAAAAAATATTTTATTAATTAATACAGGGGGAATACAATCAATAGATGAAATCAATTTACGATTAAAGAAAAAAGGATGTGTAACTATAAACCACTAATATTTATTTTTTTATTTTTTTTAAGTTCGTGTGGAGTTAAAAAACTTTCCTATAAAAAAAAGAATCCTAAAAAAATTGAAAATAAATCTAACAGATCAATCAATCGTTTTTTCAATTCAATGTCCAGTGAAGAAAGAACACATTGGTATGTAAATACATATTCAAAAATAGCAATAAGTGAGATGAAAAAGTTTGGAATTCCTGCAAGTATAACAATGGCACAGGGAATTTTAGAATCTAGCTCTGGACGTGGACAGTTAGCTTTAAAATCAAATAATCATTTTGGAATTAAATGCCATTCTGGATGGAAAGGAAAGAAAGTGTATCATGATGATGATGAGAAAGGAGAATGCTTTAGAAAATATAAAAACCCTGAAAAATCATATAGAGATCATTCTATTTTTTTAGAATCTAGAGATAGATATAATTCATTATTTAAGTTAAGAAAAAATAATTATGTGAAGTGGGCTGTTGGTTTGAAACAAGCCGGTTATGCAACTGATCCTGCTTATGCAGAAAAATTAATTTCTCTAATTGAAAGATATGAATTGTGGAAACTAGATGGTTCAAAAAAACCTTTAAATTCCAGAAAAGAAAAGAAAAATGATAAAAATTATAAACCAGTAACTAAGAAGAAAGAAATTAAAATATCTTCTGACAGCTATGTTGTAAAAAAGGGAGATACATTATATTCTATTTCAAAGAATTTAAAAATTAGTATAACTGATTTAATTAATATAAATAATATTTCTGGAAATAATTTAAGTATAGGTCAAGTTCTAAAATTAAAATAAATGCTATATAAAAGAAGTAGTGAATTATTTATAGAAGCTAAGGAGGTTATACCTGGAGGAGTCAATTCTCCGGTTCGTGCATTCAAATCGGTTGGTGGGATACCAATCTTTGCTTCTAAAGCTAAAGGAGCATATGTATTTGATGAAGATGGAAATCGTTTTATTGACTACATATCTTCTTGGGGTCCCATGATTTTAGGTCATGCTCATTCAAGTGTAATTAAAGCAATTTCTGAAACAGCTAAGAACGGAACTTCTTTTGGAATGCCAACTTCATTGGAAACCGATCTTGCCAAATTGTCTCTATCAATGGCTCCTGGAATGGAAAAAATTAGATTTGTGAATTCAGGAACGGAAGCCTGTATGAGCGCAATTAGATTAGCAAGAGGGTTCACCAAAAAAGACAAAATAATAAAATTCGCGGGATGTTATCATGGGCATTCTGATTCTTTTTTAATTGAGGCAGGTAGTGGAGTGGTTACTTTTGGAACCCCAAATAGTCCTGGTGTAACGGAGGGAACAGCTAAAGACACTTTAATTGCCCCTTATAATGATTTAAGCTATGTAAAAACACTTTTTGATAATAATAGAGATCAAATTGCAGCAATTATTATTGAACCAGTGGCTGGGAATATGGGTTGTATTGTTCCAAAAAATGGATTTATTGAGGGGCTAAGAAAATTATGTGATGAAAACAATTCCCTTTTTATTTTTGATGAAGTTATGACCGGTTTTAGACTTGCACCCGGTGGGGCACAGGAATTACTTGGTTTTAAGGCGGATATAGTAACTTACGGAAAGGTTATTGGAGGCGGCTTACCTGTTGGAGCATTTTCATCAAGAAATGAAATCATGAAGGAATTATCCCCAGATGGAGCTGTGTATCAAGCTGGCACTCTTAGTGGCAATCCTCTTGCAATGAGTGCGGGTATTGCTACTTTACTGGAATTAAAAAATAATAAGAAAATTTATCAAAGCTTGGATGAGAAAGCTTCATATTTAGAAAAAGGAATGAAAGATGTATTAAAAAAAACAACTCTAGATTTTAGAATAAACCGTTTAGGATCTATGATATCGTTACATTTTTGCTCTGATGAAGTAGTAGATTTTAAATCTGCCCAATTAGGTAACAACGATACTTTTAAAAAGTATTTTCATGGTATGTTAAGTGAAGGTATTTACCTTCCTCCAAGTGCTTTTGAAAGCTATTTTTTAAATGATGCCCTCACTTACAGCGACATAGACTTAACAATTGATGCTTTAAAAAAAGTTTCAAAAACTCTTTAGATAGGCTTTCCAGTTAAGATTTTATTTATTTTGGCTGCCGCTGTTTCAAGATGCATTTTACTCATCTTGTCAGAATTCTTTTTTAAAGATTTTTTAATATCTTTTCTCAATTCCAATAATTGACCGACACTGATTGTTCTTATATCTGATTGACTAACCTTTACAGTAGTAACATAATTTCTTGCCCAAGATGGGGTAGAGCCTTGCTCTTCGTTCATTATGTAATTGATTCTATCTAAATATGCTAACTGTAAATTTCTTCTATAGACATCAATTGTTTTATTTGTGTAAATTTCTTCCCAAATACCATTTTTTAAATCAGACATCATTTCAATTAATGTATAGGCATTATTTCCATTAATTGATTCGTTTTCAATTAATCTTGCCATTTTTCCAAAATCTAAAATACTGTTCAATGTTCTAGATTGAGTTGCTCTTATTCTGTTAATATTTCCAGCAAATTCTATTTTATTTAAGATGTTTTTATCAATCATCCATGTTGGTGTTTTGAAAAGTTCTCTTTGAAGAAAGTTCATGCAATTTTTTTGATGAGATTTTTCAACATGAGAATAAACTGGACCTGTTTGATCATATGTTTTATAATATTGATATATACCACCAATATTTGAACTTACGTGTCCCATATAACGATTGAATTGAGATAATACTTGTCCGTACATTGTATTTAAATCACTATAATCTTTCCCTTTTTCCTCAGTCCATTCAATTAGATTAGGGATAATTCTTTTTAAATTAAGTATTCCATACTGACTGGCTTTGACCGCATTATCTCCTAAATCTTCAGTTTGTGAACTAGGATCTATTCCAGCACTACCAAATCTATGGAGTTTACTATCTTGATTGTCAAGTATCCATTTATCTAAAGTTTCTTTTTCATCTTCAGCATTTTTTGCTTCAAGAATTGGACGATAACCCCACTTCACAGAGTGTTTGTCATAAACTCCTACATTAGGCATTAGAGCTACTCCTTTATCTTCAGGTTGAGCTATATAATTAAATCTTGCGTAGTCCATAATTGATGGGGCTGTTCCATATTTTTTTGTAAATGTTGCAGATCTTAATGAGTCTACAGGATAAGCGCTACTGCTTCCCATATTATGAGGTAATCCTATTGTGTGACCAACTTCATGTGCCGAAACAAATCGAATTAATCTACCCATAACCTCATCTTTGAAAGAGACCCCTCTTGCTTCTTCATTAATCGCAGAAGTTTGAACAAAAAACCAGTTCCTTAAAAGAGTCATAACATTATGATACCAATTAATATCAGATTCTAAAATCTCACCAGATCTTGGATCACTAACATGTGGACCATTCGCATTAGGAATAGGAGATGCTAAATATCTTATTACTGAGTATCTGGCATCTTCTGGACTCCATTCAGGATCTTCTTCTTTTGTTGGTGGGTCTTTGGCAATTATAGCATCTTTGAATCCCGCTTCTTCAAAGGCAACCTGCCAATCTTCAACGCCTTGTTTGATATACTTTCTCCACTTAACAGGAGTTGCTCTATCAATGTAATAAACTATCTGTTTTTTTGGAATCACAAGCTCCCCTCTTTTAAACTTTTCAATATCTTCATCCTTTACTTCTAATCTCCACCTGTCTAAATATTTTAATGACTTGCTTTCTTGGACATCTAAACCATAATCTATTTGGCTTCTAGCAAACCAACCAACTCTCTGATCAAAATATCTTCTTTTCATCGGAACTTTAGGTAATAAAATCATTGAATTATTTATCTCAAGAGATATGGCTCCTACACTTGAATTTGATGGTGGATCAGATGAATTATATGTCTTTACATGTCTTGATTCTATATTCGTTGGGTAACTTTTTAAAGATTCTATAAAAGATCTTTTGGAGTCTAAACTGGAAATTTTATATCCTTTTCTTCTAGATTGAGGAAATCCCAAAGGCTTAACATCATCTGTAAATAATTTAGTTACATCAATTACACTTGATGTAGAATCTACACTTACCGTTGCTATTTTAAAACTATATAAAACAGGTTCAAAATTTGAGTTAACCACTGCTTCGCTAACAGGCAAAGAGTCATTTGCTACAACGTTATGAGATACAACTCTTAGTAAAATATTTTGATCCTTTTTATGCCATCTTAATACTTGAGTATTTTGTTTTCCACCTCCAAACCCAATTCCAGAAGCAGTTTTAGCAATTCGAGTTACCATTAACATTTCTCTTCCGAGTAATGAATCATTAATTTCATAATAATACTTATCCTTTATTTTATGAACATCAAATAATCCTTGATCTGTAACAGCATCTTTTGTTATGATATCTTTATACGTTTTAGGTTTACTAGCTTCCTTAGTGTCCTTGTTGTCTTTAGATGGACGTTGAGCATTTAGTTGAAAACAAACTAGTAGCATCAAGATTATGGAATGTGATAATGTGTTTTTCATAAAATAAAATTTTGGAAAATGAAGATATTAAATATTTGTTAATTTAAAGAGTGTAAAATATAAATATGATAATTATTTCCACAAATTAATGAGAAATAAACAATAAAATGCTGGTTTGAATGTTTTTTTAATGATTATTTTTTAAACCATTTTACCACCTCATCAAGTTGAAGGGCTTCAATTGCTAATTTATTTTTTTTTCTAAATCCGTTAAGTTTTTGATGAACCTGAGTTGATTTACTTGAAAGTAAGTTTTCTTTATTGGAAAACACCTTCATTACATGATCAACCCACTCTTCATTAACACCTAAATTTATAAAATCCTCTTTTTTAGGTTTTGGTTTAGAAACTTCTGGTTTCATTTGAGGGAAAAAAATAACTTCTTGTATTGATTTATTATTTGTAAATAACATTACTAGACGATCAATACCTATCCCAATTCCCGAAGTTGGAGGCATACCATATTCCAAAGCTCTAATAAAATCATTATCTATAAACATTGCTTCATCATCTCCTTTTTCAGAGAGTTTAAGTTGTTCTTCAAATCGTTTTAACTGATCAATTGGATCATTTAATTCAGAATAGGCATTTGCTAGTTCCTTTCCATTGATCAAAAGCTCAAACCTTTCAGTTAGTTTTGGATTATCGCGATGTTCTTTCGTTAAAGGACTCATTTCTTTAGGATAATCTGTAATGAAAGTTGGTTGTACATAGTGGTGTTCGCACTTTTCTCCAAAAATTTCATCAATTAATTTTCCAATTCCCATTGTATTGTCTACAGAAATTCCTAATTTTTTTGCAGCTTCAAACATTTCTTTTTCATTAAACTTAGAAACATCTATTCCTGTATGTTCTTTTATAGAATCTAAAATACTTATTCTTTTATATGGAGCTTTAAAATCAATTGTATTGTCACCTAACTTTACCTTACTGGATCCATTTAATTCGCTCGCAATTTTTTCAAGTAAATTTTCTGTGGTTTCCATCATCCAGAAATAATCTTTGTATGCAACATAAAGTTCAACCATAGTAAATTCTGGGTTGTGAGTTCTGTCCATGCCTTCATTCCTAAATGCTTTTGCAAATTCATAAACCCCATCAAATCCTCCTACTATTAATCTTTTCAGATATAATTCATTTGCTATTCTTAAATAAAGTGGGATATTTAAAGCATTATGGTGAGTAGTAAAAGGTCTAGCTGCTGCTCCACCAGGTATTGGTTGAAGTATAGGAGTTTCAACTTCTAAATAATTTTTATCATTAAAAAAGGACCTGATTATATTAATAATTTTAGTTCTTTTTAAGAACGTATCTTTAATTTCTGAGTTAACTATTAAATCGACATATCTTTGTCTGTATCTAAGTTCTGAATCTGTAAATTCATCATAAATATTTCCATCGTTATCTGTTTTGGGTAAAGGAAGTGGTTTTAAAGATTTACTTAAAACAGTAAAATTTTTAACTAAAATAGTTTTTTCACCAACTTGAGTGGTAAATAAATTTCCTTCAATCCCTATAATATCACCAATATCTAATAATTTTTTATAAACATCATTATACATAGATTTGTCATCACCAGGACATATTTCGTCTCTGTTAAAATAAACTTGAATTTTACCAAAACTATCTTGAATTTCTGCAAAACTTGCTTTTCCTTGAATTCTTCTAGACATTAATCTGCCAGCAATTGATACGGACTGATTGTCTTTGAACTCAGAAATTATTTTTTTTGTGTTAATAGAAATCGGAAATAAGGCAGCTGGATATGGATCAATACCATATTCACGTAGCTTATTTAATTTTTCTCTTCTAATAATTTCTTGCTCGGACAGCATATTTATTTTTCTTCAAATATAAGGAATAGAACATAAGCTACAAGTGTGAGAATTTATTTCGTGTAGATATATTTATCTTAGCAACTATTAATTATTTTTTGTGAGTTTTTGGAGAGTATTGTTATCTATTATATTTCCGCCCTTTTCCGTGCTAGATAAAGGTTGTGGATCTTTTTTAATTGTGTTAATTTTAACTTTATGTGGTTGGGTTCCAGGTGTTATTGCAGCGTTAGTTATTTTAAATAATCCTGAAAACAAATAACAATGAATAATTATATTACAATTCATGATTTAGGTTTAGTAGAATACGAAGACGCATTAGAATTTCAATTAAAATTATTTAATGAAATAGTAAGTACAAAAATTAGCAACAGAAGAAATAACACTAAAATCAAAACAAAAAATCATTTAGTTTTTGTTGAGCACAATAGTGTGTATACTTTAGGTAAAAGTGGTGAAATCAATAATTTATTAATCAATGAAAATGATTTAAAAACTAAAAAAATCAAGTTTTTTAAAACTAACAGAGGAGGAGATATTACTTATCACGGACCAGGACAATTAGTGTGTTATCCAATTTTAGATTTGGATAATTTCTTCACAGACATACATAAATATTTGAGGTGCCTTGAAGAAACAGTGATTTTAACTTTAAAAGATTTTAAAATTAGTGGTGAAAGAAGTGAAAATGAAACTGGAGTTTGGCTAAATCCTAATTCAGCTGATGCTAGAAAAATTTGTGCTTTGGGTGTAAAAGCTAGTAGATGGGTAACTATGCATGGATTGGCTTTAAATGTTAACAATGATTTAAGTTTTTTTAATCACATTATTCCTTGTGGAATAAAGAATAAATCAATTACCTCAATTTCTGTTGAGTGTAACAATAATATTGAAATGGAATTAGTAAAGGAAAAAATTATAAATAATTTTTTAAAAGTTTTTTCAGCAAAACAAAATAATTTAATCTAGAGAATATACTAAAATTTCATTTTTTTCTCCAGTTACAGCCAACAAGCTTTTATTTTCTTTGTTTTTAGTAATATCAGCGTTACTTGTACCAAATATCGGAAAATAGGGAATCATGGATCCATCCCTTTTAAATAAATAAATTTTGCTCTCATCAAGGCTACTTATTTGTATCAAATTATTTAAAAAAATAGTCGGTCTGGAATAATTACCATAATTCATTTCAATATTTTTTTTATTTATAGTAAGTATGTTTTCGGAAATATAAATAGAACTATTATTGTCAGCGAATATTAAATATTTAGAATCGAGTGGTAAAGGCTTTTTTGATACTTTACCATTTAAATCAATTTTAATTAGATTATTACTATTATCCAAAGTCAATAAAGTATTACTATTTAAAAAAACTTCGTTTCCAGCAATGTTTAAATCTTCAGAAATTTTAATTCTTGAATTACCTCTTCTATCTGTTACATATAATTTTCTTTCTGTATTTATAACTAAATAATCCTTAGAGCCTACTCTAAAATGCTTTGGTGAATTTGTTAAATTGTATTTAATATTATTTTTATTAAATCCTTTAACAATTTTGAATTTTGAATCTAGCATTTTAATTTGATTATCATAACAAATTAAAAACCGATAGTTTTTGTTTTTATCATAGTCAAAAACGGAAAGACCTAGAACTTTTTTATTTTTTTTATGATTCACTTTTTTTACTTCATTTCCATTTTTGTCTAAAACCATAAAGCTACTTTCAGTATTAAAAACATACTGTAATCGCCCATTTTTATACAGATCTACTTGAAATATATCTCCAACAATTCTACTTTTCAGATCTTTTTCCCAAATAACTTCTCCATTATTTGAAATTAAAAATAAAATATTTTTATTATCCTGAACAACTAATTCTTTCTTTTTGGTAACATAATTAGTTACCCATTTGGGATTAAAATAAATACCATTATTAATCTTAGTGTTAAAAATAATTTTAGGACCTAATGTATTAATCTCTTTTTCTGTTTTTACAATTGAATGAGTTTTATAAATAAAGTTTTCGTCTAATGAAATGTGACTTAACCAGTAATTATAGTCTTCTTGCTTAATTTTAATTGTATTGAATAAAGAGGATTTAAAGTCATTTAAATTGTAAACATTTAATTGATTACTGTTTTCGGGAATATTATTATATACTTTAGCAAACTGAGATGATTTATCTATTGTAGAATTGTTATTATAATTTAATATTATATTTTCTATTGAGTTCTGATTTTTAGACAATATCAATATATTTTCTATTAAAGTTCCGTAAGTTTTAATTGAAGGCGAATAATTAATCAAGAAATTTTCTGATTTAAATATTTTTTTTGAAAACTCATAGATTTCATTGTTTCTGTAATAATATTTTGAATTCAAATTATTTCTAATTTTTTCATTCAATAATTGATTGTTTTTAAAACTATAAGTTAAAATAGAATCGTTTTCTAAAATTATAGATCCTATTTCATTTACATCATACAAGATAGAGTCACTGATAACTGTTTTTAACTCATTTATTGAAATTTCATTTTCAATTTTTGAAATATATTTGTCATGGTCATATGCTATTCTTTTAAAGTATTTAAAGTTTACAGGGACTATCTTATTAATATTAGATTTTGATGGAGTTGTGTTTTTTAAAATATTTATTTTTTTGAAAATAGAATCTTGAAGAATACCAACCCCATTTAATGTGAGATTATTTTTATTTATTTCTACATCAAACTGCATCCAATCGGAAATATTAGATGTTTTGAAAATTTCTTTTAGTTTAGTATTATTTAAATAATTTGAAAATTTTTCTGAGATAAATAATGTAGTATTTGTATTAGAAATTTTATTTAACTTCTTTAAATCACCACTTTCATCAGTGAAGGTGTGATTAGAATTTCTTAATGAATTTTCAACTAATAATTTACTTTTTGACTCAATATAAATATCATTTTTAATAGTACTGAAATATTCAATATTATCAATAATTTTTTTATTTATGGTGAAGCCATTATAATTTACAGAATCCTCAACTTTTACCTTTTTATAAAAACTTTTTTTCTCTGAAAAAATAATACTTTGTAGGTTGTTTTTTCCAATGTTATGAAAACTAATAAGCAATGCTCCATCTGAAAATCTTTTCGAAATAGAATCAATTTTTTGATTAATTAAAGAATTGAAATTTATATTAAAAGTTTCTAATTTAGTTTTTGATGCAGATTTATATTTAATTAAAAGTATTGGATTTGTTGGAACTAAGTCTATTAAATTTATTTTCTTGTTATCACTGTATTCACAGTTAATAATAAGAAAAGGCAAAAGAAATAATAATATTTTTTTCATTTCAATTCTATATGTAAATGTAATGAACTAATAAATAAATTTCTAATTCAATTTAAATGTCTTTCTGTGGTGTTTTGTTATACCATATTCAGTTATAGCTTGTCTATGAACCTTTGTCGGGTAACCTTTATTTTGATTCCAACAATAATATGGGAATTCTTTGGAAAGTGTTTCCATGTAACGGTCTCTACTAGTTTTAGCAAGTATTGATGCCGCTGCAATACTCATATATTTTGCATCTCCTTTAATTATACACTCAAATGGAATTTTATTTTTTGATTTGAAATTATTACCATCCACAATAATAAATTCAGGTTCGATTTTTAATTTTCCAATTGCTTGATTCATTGCTAAAATGGATGCGTTTAAAATATTTATTTTATCAATAGTTTTAACCGATACATGTGAAATAGCATAACTTAAAGCACTTTCAATTATAATCTCTCTTAGCTCTTTTCTTTTTTTTACATTAAGAGCTTTAGAGTCGTTTAAATAATGGTTTTTAAATGTTGTAGGTAGAATTACAGCAGCAGCTGTTACAGGTCCAGCAAGACATCCTCTTCCTGCTTCGTCTGTCCCACATTCTATATAATTGGAAAAGTATTGTTTGAGCATTGCTTTATTTTTTTAAAAATAAAAAATAAATAAAATATAAATAAAAGGAAATCTATAACTTTACTTTAAAGTAAATTGATGAAATTTTATTCTTTTTTTATAATAATGGTTGTTAGTTCTTTGTCATTATTGTATGCTCAAGAAAATAATGAAGGAGAAAGGCCTGTTATGATTGAAAAAGAAAACGAACAGGAATTATCATCTAACCCATTATCAAATATTTTTCAAAACAAAAATGATACTATCGGTAAATCTAAGTTACCAGATATTAAAAAATATATTATAACAAATATTTTACTGGATTCTACTTATTTAGATACTACATTATCAATTAAAAAACATTATAAATTTAACTACATAAGAAAAGATAATTTTGAATTATTGAAATATTCAAATATTGGGCAAACTTATAACAACCTAACTCATAATTATGATAATCTATCTTTTTTGCCAAGTTTTAGTTTTTCATCAAAAAATCATGCTTACTTAAGTACCAATGATATCCAATATTTTCAAGTTCCAACTCCACTAACTGAACTATTATTTAAAACAGTGATGAAACAAGGGCAGCATACAGATGCTTTTTTTACATCAAACATTTCTGATAAATTTAATTTTTCAATAGCTTTTAAGGGATTAAGATCATTGGGAAATTATCAAAATATTCTTTCAGGTTCAAAACAATTTAGATTTACTTCAAAATATAATTCTTCAAACCGTCGTTATAATTTTAAGATGCACTTTGTCAGTCAAGGTTTAGAAAATAGAGAAAATGGAGGGCTAAATGAAGAGTCTGTTTTAAATTTTGAATCAGAGGACCCCTTGTTCAATGAAAGATCTAAACTTTCTGTTAAGTTCGAAGATGCAACTAGTTTTTTTTCTAGTAAAAGGTACTTTTTAGATCAAGAATTTGTTTTATCAAAAAATAAAGATACGATACAGAATAATAGTTTGTCAATTGGTCACAGGTTTGTGTACGAAACTTTAAGCAATTCTTATATTCAAAATAAATCTTCAGAATTTTATGGAAATATTACATCAGGATTAACTCAAATTGATGATAAAGCACAAATTAAAACAACATTAAATGAGTTTTATACTTATTTAAATTCAAACTTTTTAGGAAAAATAAAGGTTATATATACAAATTATAATTATGACTATAAGTCTAATTCTTTAAGCCCGGATTATAAAGGTTTTAGTGAGAATGAAAATGCAATATCTTTTAAATTCAATAGGACTTTGTTTAGTCATAATTTAAAGGGATCAGTTACAAAAAATCTTTTCGGTGACAGACTGGGTAATTTAATTAATGCTACCATTTTTTCAGATTTAAAACAGAACTTTAATTACTCCTTAGGTTTAAATATTATTAGTAAACATCCTGGTTTTTATTATGAATTATATGAAAGTGGGTATTCTGATGTGAATTGGAAAAATGAGATAAATAAAACTCAAATTAAAAATATATTTTTAAACTTTAATTCAGATTTATTTGGTAACGGAAGATTAGATTTTAGATTAATAGATAATTACACATATTTTTCTTTACATTCTGAATTTAACAGTCTAGTTCCGAAAGTTAGTCAAGTCAACTCTACTTTAGAGTATTTAAAAATTAAATGGACAAAAGAATTTAAATTTGGAAACTTTGCTTTAGATAATACTTTTTTATATCAAATAGTAAATCAGGACGGAGATTATTTAAATGTACCCAAATTTATAACCAGAAATACCTTTTATTATTCAAATACTATTTTAAAAGGGGCTATGTTTTTTCAAACAGGTATAAGTTTCAAGTATTTTTCTAAATATTTCTCTAATGAATACAATCCTTTAATTAGTTCATTTCATGTACAGACTGATAAAAAGATTGGAGGATTCCCAGTGATAGATTTATTTGTAAACGCAAAAATACAACAGACTAGATTGTTTTTAAAGGCAGAACATTTTAATTCTACTTTCACAGGAAATAATTTTTATTCATCTCCAGCATATCCGTACAGGGATTTTATAATAAGATTTGGATTAGTTTGGAATTTTTTTAATTAATTATCTGGCTAAAGGAAGATCACCTTTTTCCTTAGTTTCTAACTTAGATTGACCTGTTAAGAACTTATCTACTTGAACCGCAGCTTCTCTTCCTTCAGAAATTGCCCATACAATTAATGATTGCCCTCTTCTCATGTCACCTGCAGAAAAAATATTAGGAATACTTGATTGATAGTTTTTTGAAACCAATTGGCCTCTATCATCAGTTTCAATATTTAATTGCTCAACTAAACCTTTTTCATGTCCTGTAAAACCTAATGCTAGTAAAACTAAATCGCATGGCCATAATTTTTCACTTCCTTCAATTTCCTTTAATTGAGGTCTTTCACCTTCTTTTTTTATCCATTCAACTTCAATAGTTTTCAGACCTGTAACATTTCCGTTTTTATCACCAACAAATTCTTTAGTTAAAATACTCCATTCTCTATGGATACCTTCCTCGTGAGAACTTGTTGTTTTTAGCTTAAATGGCCAGAAAGGCCACGGGTTCTCCTCAGTTCTTGAGGATGAGGGTTTTGGCATTATTTCGAAATTAGTAACAGATTTAGCACCTTGTCTATTGGATGTGCCTATGCAGTCAGAACCAGTGTCTCCACCACCGATAACAATAACATTTTTTCCCTCAGCATTTAATTCTTTGTTCGTTTTTTGTAAATTATCTACTACCTCATTTTGAAGCTTTAGAAAATCCATAGCTTGTTTAATCCCTTTTAATTCAGAACCTTTAATAGGAAGGTTTCTTTTAATTGTTGCTCCAGCACATAAAACTACAGCATCATATTTTTTCAATTTTTCGATAGAAAAATTTTTACCTACTTCAGTGTTGGTTTTAAAAGTTATACCTTCTTTTATTAAAACCTCTACCCTTCTATCTATGATATTTTTTTCCATTTTAAAGTCAGGAATACCATACCTTAAAAGACCTCCGATTTTTTTATCCCTTTCTAATACTTCTACGTTATGACCTGCTTTATTTAATTGTTGAGAAGCTGCTAATCCTGCAGGTCCAGAACCAATTATTGCAATTTTTTTTCCAGTTCTTTTTTTAGGTATTATCGGCTTAATCCAGCCTTCCTTAAAACCTCTTTCAACAATATATTTTTCAATCATTTCAATTGAAACTGGTGGATTAATTAGTCCAAGTACACAAGCTGCTTCACATGGAGCAGGACAAAGTCTACCAGTAAACTCTGGAAAATTATTAGTTGAATGTAATATATGTAATGCCTTTTCCCATTCATTATGGTAGACAGCATCATTAAAATCAGGTATTAAATTCCCCAATGGACATCCACTATGGCAAAATGGAACTCCACAATCCATACATCTCCCTCCTTGTTTTTTTAATTTAGCTTCAGATGGTTTGATTGTAAATTCTTTATAATTTTTCAATCTTTTTCTAACTGGGATAAGACCTTCCTCAGATCTTTCATATTCAATGAATCCCTTTAATTTACCCATATTATTTAATGATTTCTGAGATTTTTTCTTTAGCCATCTTTTCTAACGCTAATTTGTATTCAATTGGCATTATTTTTATAAATTTTTTAGATTCTTTTTTCCAATTTATTAATAAACTTTCAGCTAATTTACTAGAGGTTAAACTAAAATGATTTTCAACTAATTTATTAATGTGGTCTAAATCCTGATCATTTGGATTTTCGAACTCAACCATTTCCATATTAAAGTTTCTTTTATCAAATTTTTCAGATTTATATATATATGCAATTCCTCCACTCATTCCTGCGGCAAAATTTCTTCCAACATCTCCAAGAATTAGTGCTATTCCACCAGTCATGTATTCACATCCATGATCTCCAACTCCTTCAACTACCGCTGTTGCCCCAGAATTTCTAACGCAAAATCTTTCTCCAGCAATTCCATTTATGTAGGCTTCTCCAGATGTTGCTCCATAAAGCGCTGTATTTCCTGTAATAACATTTTTATGTGAAATAATAGTCGACTCCTTAGGAATTTTCACAATGATTTTAGCTCCTGAAAGTCCTTTTCCAAAGTAATCGTTTGTATTACCGTCAATTTTCATGGTTAAACCTTTAGTGCTAAAAGCTCCAAAACTTTGTCCTGCTGCTCCTTTGAAATTAAGTTTTAATGTATCTTCTGGAAGTCCTTTTGCTCCATAAAGTTTCGAAATTTCATTGCTTAAAATTGCTCCAACTGTTCTATCGGTGTTCTGAATTTTATAGGACAAACTCATTTTAACCTTTTTTTCAATTGCTAATTTTGCCTCAGATAATATTTTAAAATCTATAACTTTTTCAAGATTATGATTTTGTTTTGAGTTGTTTTTTAAAGAAATATTATCAGGAACATCTGGTTTATATAAAATCTTGGATAAGTTTATTCCTTTGGTTTTATAATTTTTAACAGCATCCTCCATGTTGATTTTTTGACTTTGACCGACCATTTCATCGATTGTTCTAAATCCAAGAGTTGCCATTATTTCTCTTAACTCTTCTGCAACAAAATACATGAAATTGATTACGTGCTCAGGTTTTCCTTTGAAATTTTTTCTTAATTCTGGGTCTTGAGTAGCAATTCCTACCGGACAGGTATTTAAGTGACAAGCTCTCATCATAATACACCCTGAAGCAACTAATGGAGCTGTTGAAAAGCCAAATTCCTCCGCACCTAAAAGACAAGCAATTGCAACATCTTTACCTGTTTTTAATTGACCGTCACATTCAAGCACTATCCTTCCTCTTAATCCATTCATTACCAATGTTTGTTGGGCTTCTGCAATCCCAAGTTCCCACGGTAAACCGGCATGTTTGAGAGAAGTTAAAGGAGAAGCTCCAGTTCCTCCGTCAAATCCTGAAATTAATATCACATCTGCTTTGGCTTTAGCAACTCCTGCAGCAATTGTTCCAACCCCAACTTCCGAAACTAATTTGACGTTTATTCTAGCTTCTCTGTTAGCGTTTTTTAAATCATAAATTAGTTGA
Source organism: Cryomorphaceae bacterium (assembly GCA_003331265.1). Classification (GTDB taxonomy): domain Bacteria; phylum Bacteroidota; class Bacteroidia; order Flavobacteriales; family Flavobacteriaceae; genus MAG-121220-bin8. The sequence continues at coordinate 18,340 of QOPV01000021.1, forward strand.
GATAAATCTTCAATAGAATAGATGTCGTGGTGAGGGGGAGGTGAAATTAATCCAACATAAGGCGTGGAATTTCTTACTTTGGCAATCAATGGGTTTACCTTTGGTCCTGGCAGTTGTCCACCTTCACCAGGTTTTGCCCCTTGTGCCATTTTTATTTGAATCTCATTAGCATTTGTTAAATAATTAGAGCTTACTCCAAACCTTCCAGAGGCAACTTGTTTTATTGCACTATTTTTCCAAACTCCATTTGCCTCTTTTATAAATCTGGATGGATCTTCTCCACCTTCTCCAGAATTGCTTTTACCACCAATTCTGTTCATAGCTATTGCTAAATTTTCGTGTGCCTCTTTACTGATGGAGCCGTATGACATTGCTCCCGTTTTAAATCTTTTAACAATTTCAGTCCAAGGTTCAACATCGTCAATAGGAATAGGATCGTGATTAACAAACTTAAACATTCCTCTGAGGGTCATTAACTGTTTATTTTGTTTATTGATAAGATCAGAGTATATTTTGTATGTTTCATATTTATCTTCTCTGACTGATTGCTGTAATTTTGATATAGTTGAAGGATTTAGCATGTGGGCTTCCCCATTTCTTCTCCATCTATAACTTCCGCCAATTTCTAAGCTCATAAAAGAGTTTTCTCTGGAAAATGCTTCAATGTGTCTCTTAGAATGTTCTTTTTCTAAACTGTAAAGTCCAATTCCTTCAATTCGAGTGGCAGTGTTTGAAAAATATTTTTCAGTAAAGCTTTCTCTTAATCCCAAAGCTTCAAATATTTGAGATCCTCTGTATGAGTGAAGAGTTGAAATACCGATTTTATTCATCACTTTTAATATACCTTTTGCTATTGCTTTATTAAAATTTTGAATGGAAGATTTTAAACTTTGGTCTCCAAAAAAGTTCTTTTGGTGATGAAATGTAATTATTTCATTGACCATGTATGGGTTTATTGCACTTGCTCCGTATCCAAACAACATAGAAAAATGGTGAGGTTCTCTCGGTTCAGATGATTCAATGACAATCCCAAATTTAGATCTCTTTTTAAGCTTCATTAAGCAGTGGTGGATATTAGAGCAAGCTAATAGTATAGGAACTGCCCCCATTGTTTTACTTACCCCACGGTCACTTAAAATAATAATATTGTGGCCTTCGTCTATCCTTTTGCTAACATCAAGAACCATCTTGTCCAAAGCTTCTTCAATTCCGTTATGACCTTTACTAAGATCATACAATGCGCTTATAGATGCGCTTTTGAAATCTTTATTTTTAATAAATTTTATTTTATCTAAATCTTCGTTAGAAATAATAGGGTTATTAATTTTTAATTTTTTACAATGATCAGGAACTATATCATAAATGTTATAATCACTTCCCAGTCCTAAGCTGGTGTCTGTGACAATCTCTTCCCTAATTCCATCCAATGGAGGGTTCGTGACTTGAGCAAAAAGCTGTTTAAAATAATTAAAAAGCAGTTGAGGTTTGTTAGATAAAACAGCCAACGGAGTGTCAGTACCCATAGATCCCATAGCCTCTTTCCCAGAAACACACATTGGAAGTATTATGGTCTTTAAATCTTCCTCAGTATATCCAAATATCCTAAGTCTAGTTTCAAAATCTAATTTTTCTAACGGAGTCTTGTTTCCAGTGTAAGGAACATCTTTAAGTGGAAGAGTATTTTGGTTTAACCATTTTCTGTAGGGATATTTTGAAACTATTTCATTCTTTATTTCTTCATCTTCGATGATGCGTCCTTCAATCATATCAACTAAAAACATTTTTCCTGGTTCTAATCTACCGTGTTTTTCGACATTACTAGGATCTATATCAACCACACCAGTTTCAGAGGACATAATAACATAACCATCTTTGGTAACACTATATCTGGAAGGTCTTAATCCATTTCTATCTAGCATAGCTCCAATGAACTTACCGTCAGTGAATGGGATAGAAGCAGGACCATCCCAAGGTTCCATTATACATGAATTAAATTCGTAAAAAGCCTTTTTGTCATCAGAAATAGATTTATGTTTTTCCCAGGCTTCAGGGACCATCATCATCATAACTTCAGGAAGTGATCTTCCTGTTGTTAATAGTATTTCTACAACCATATCCATTTGAGCTGAATCTGATTTTCCGTCTAAAATTGTAGGGAAAACTTTAACTAAATCTTTTCCAATAAATTTAGATTTCATTAATTCCTCTCTTGCATTCATTCTTGTAACGTTTCCTCTTCTAGTATTAATTTCACCATTATGACACATGTATCTAAAAGGTTGGGCTAGATCCCAGGTTGGAAATGTATTGGTTGAAAATCTTTGATGTACTAATGCTAGTCTTGTAACTAATTTTGGATTAGATAAGTCAAGATAAAATCTATCAATATCTTCAGGAACTAATAAGCCTTTATAAATTAGAGTCCTATTGTGTAGACTTGAAAAATAAAAATATTCTTTTTGGGATAATGCTGTTTTATAAATTTCGTTTTCAGCAATTTTTCTAGCAACGAATAGTTTAGTATTAAATTCTGATTCCGAAAGTTGATTGTTGTCTTTTCCAACAAACACTTGCTTTATTGATGGCTGAGTTTGTGCGGCAATACTTCCAACAATCTTTGAATTTATTGGCACATCTCTCCAACCTAAAATTGATAAGCCTTGTTTGATTATTTCTTTTTCAAAAACATCGATACAAAATTTTGCTTGGTTAATTTTTTGTGGAAGGAAAACCATTCCAACAGCATATTCGTGATGGTCTGGTAATTCAAAAGAACATTCATCTTTGAAAAAAGTATCAGGAATTTCAATTAATATTCCTGCTCCATCACCTGTTTTACCATCAGAGCTTACCGCTCCTCTGTGTTCTAAACATGTAAGTATATTTAGAGCTTTATGAATTATATCGTTAGTTTTTTCACCTTTTAAACTACATATGAACCCGGCACCACAATTGTCGTGTTCGAATTCAGGCGAATATAATCCTTGTTTTTTTGGAAGCATAAATTAAAGTTGGAATCTACAAAATTAGATAATAAAGAAGTTTTTTGAAAACCTTTAAAGGTTTAATCATTAATTAATATTAAGTTCATAATTATAAGCCTTATTTTTATGTATTTCATATAATTAAACGTTCCTACGGCTTTTTTTTTAGGAAATTAGTAACGGCACATTATATTTTTTTTAATAAGTTTACACATTAATTTTTTTTATGGAAGCATTAATTATTTCAGTATTTATAGTCGGATATTTTTTAATAACAGTTGAGCATACAATTAAAATCGATAAGTTAATTCCTGCTCTTGCAATGATGGCTATTATGTGGGCTATTATTTCATTATCGCACATGGAAGTTTTCGATATAAATACGGTCACAAGGGAGTTGGAACCTACACACATTAAAGAAATACTTCTACATCATCTAGGTAAAACAGCTGAAATACTAATTTTCTTGCTCGGTGCAATGACCATTGTAGAAATAATTGATTTTTTCAGAGGATTTTTAGGTATTAAAAGATTAGTCAAAACAAAAAGCAAAACTAAAATTTTATGGATTTTCGGATTTTTAGCATTTATTCTTTCGGCAATTATAGATAATTTAACTGCTACCATTGTTCTTATAACTCTTCTTCAAAAGATAGTTCATGATAGAAACTTAAAATTATGGTACTCAGGACTAATTATTATTGCAGCTAATGCTGGTGGTGCATGGTCTCCAATCGGAGATATTACAACAACAATGTTATGGATTGCCGATAAGGTAACCACATTAAGTTTGATTAAATACTTAGTAATTCCTTCTTTAATATGCATGATTGTCCCTTTTCTAATTGCCTCCAGATTTAAAGTTTTTAAAGGTGAATTGGATATTCCCAAAGAGGATATAAAATTCGAAGAAAATAAATATGGAAACAAAATGTTGTTTATTGGATTGGGGTCTATCTTGTTTGTTCCTGTTTTTAAAACTGTTACCCACTTACCTCCTTATGTAGGTATGATGCTTTCCTTAGCTTTTGTAGCAACTTTAGCAGAAATTTTTAGTAATAAAAAATTCAATCTCTCTAGAGTCGATGATGATCATGAAGAGGAATCAGATCATAGTCCTGTACACTCATCACTTACTAAAATTGAGCTTCCAAGTATTTTATTCTTTTTAGGTATTCTAATGGCAGTAGGTGCCTTAGAATCATTAGGAATACTATATAATTTTGCTGATATGATTAATGAGACTATTTCGAATCAAGATATAGTAATTGTTTTGTTGGGTCATTTATCGGCAGTTATTGATAATGTCCCCCTTGTTGCAGCTTCTATAGGAATGTTTCCAAATGTTATTGATGATCCGTTATGGCATGGAATAGCATATTCTGCAGGAACGGGTGGAAGTATGTTAATAATAGGCTCTGCAGCTGGGGTTGTAGCTATGGGTATGGAGAAAATAGATTTTTTCTGGTATATAAAAAAAATAACTCTCTTAGCTATGGTCGGTTTTTGGGCTGGTTATGGAACTTTTATTCTCATGCGTGATTTCGTTTTATAAGCCTAATGAATTATAAGGAAACAGTTAATTGGCTTTTTAATCAATTACCTGTTTTTCAATTAGATGGCTTTTTTAAATACAAGTTAGATTTAAGTTCAATTAAATCTGCCTGTAATTTACTTCATAATCCACAAAATAATTTTAAATCAATTCATGTTGCTGGAACTAATGGTAAGGGTTCTAGTTCACATATGTTAGCCTCTGTTCTACAGGAAGCTGGTTATAAAGTTGGCCTATATACTTCTCCCCATTTAATTGACTTTAGAGAACGAATTAAAATTAATGGAATAGAAATTTCTGAATCTTATGTTCAGAGTTTTGTTCAGAATTACAAATCTTATTTTAATGAAAATAAAATTTCTTTTTTTGAGATGACAGTAGCGATGGCTTTTGATTACTTCTCTAAATCTAAAGTTGATATTGCAATAATTGAAACCGGTTTGGGAGGAAGATTGGATGCTACAAATATTATTGATCCTATTTTAAGTTTAATTACAAATGTAGGCCTAGATCATCAAGAGTATTTAGGTAAGGAAATTACACAAATTGCTACTGAAAAGGCAGGCATTATTAAAAAAAACAAACCAATTGTAATTAGTGAATTTCAAGCTCAAATTCATGAAATATTTGTTAATAAAGCAAACGCATTAAATTCAGATTTGTACCTCGCCGATAAAAAGGACAGTTCAGGTTTTTTAACCGATCTAAAAGGCTCTTTTCAAAAAAAGAATATTAATGGGGTAATCAAGTCTATATCTGTCATTAAAGGTTTTGAAATTTCAAATCAAGCAATTACTAAAGGACTTTTAAATGTTAAAAAAAACACAGGAATAAGAGGAAGATGGGATGTTATTAATAATAGTCCCAAGACTATTATTGATGTTGGACATAATATTGATGCATTTAAAGAAAATATTAAAATGTTTAATAAAATATCATATGCTAAATTGAGAATTGTGATAGGATTTGTCAAAGGAAAGAGTTTCAAGGAAATATTAAATATCCTTCCCAAAGATGCAGAATATTATTTTTGTCAGCCAAAAACAAGTAGAGCTTTAGATGTTTATAAAATTTTTGATTATTCTAAAAAAATTGGTTTAAATGGCAATTGTTTTTCTAGTGTCACATTTGCATACAAGGCTTGTTGTAATGACTCTTTTGATAATGATCTGATTTTTTTAGGAGGAAGTAATTTTGTTGTTTCTGAAATATTATAATTTTTTTTAAAAATATATTTCCTGTGCTAATCGGAATGTATTAGAATGTGCCTCTATTATATCCCTAATGTTAATTGAATAACCTCCACCCATACTAACTTGAACTGGAATTTTATTTTTTTTACAAGTTTCCAAAACATATTGATCTCTTCGGAGGCATCCATTAATTGTCATTGATAATCTCCCTAATTTATCATTTTCTAGAACATCAACTCCTGCCAGATAAAAAATAAACTCTGGTTGAAAATCATCAATCACTTTTGGAAGTATTACTTTTAATTTTTTTAAATAATAATCGTCATTTGTATTATCATCCAATCCCAAATCTAAATCACTATTTTCTTTTCTGAAAGGATAGTTTTTTTCACCATGAAAAGATAAAGTGAAAACATTGGGATTCTTTTTGAAAATAGATGCAGTTCCATTTCCTTGATGAACATCTAAATCAATTATTAAAATTTTTTTTACCGATTTGTTATATAATAAATAATTTGCTGCAATAGCCTGGTCATTTAACATACAAAAAGCTTCTCCTTTGTCATAGAAAGCATGATGAGTTCCTCCAGCAATATTCATGGATATTCCATATTTAATTGCAAAAGAAGAACATTCAATGGTACCTTGAGCAATTTTTTTTTCTCTTATTATAAGTTCCTCGCTCATTGGAAATCCTATTGGTCTGGTTTCTTTTATTGTCAATGAAAGTGAAGAAAACCTTTCATAATAACTTTTTTGGTGAGTTAATAATACATCCAAATCTTTTAAATTTTTTGGTTTAAAAAAATTATTTTCATTACAAGTTTTTTCCTGTATTAACTGTTCGGGAATTAAATCATATTTTTCCATTGGAAACCTATGGTCTCTTTTTAATGGATGTTTAAAAATTTGATCATAGGCAATTTTTAACATTAAACAAATATCCTAAAAATTTAAAAAATTTAAGCCTGTTACAGTTTTTTTAATATTATTTTTGTTAATATGAAAAACTTAATTATTGTTGGGCATCCAAATGAGGAATCGTTTTGTTACAGTGGAATTTTTAAAACTGTCAAAAACGAATTATCAAAAAATAATGAGGAGATTGAGATTATAGATTTATATCGTGATAGTTTCACAAGACCAAGAAATAAATTGATAAAAAAATATCAAGATTTAGTTACATGGTCTGAAAGAATATATTTTATTTCCCCAGTATGGTGGTTTAGATTGACTCCTAGAATGGAGATATTTTTTGATGAAGTTTTTGAGCCTGGATTTGCTTACGAATTTGTAAATATTACAAAATTATATGCATATCCAAAGCCATTCTTAAAAAACAAAAAAGTAAGAACTTATGTAACTCATGGAGCACCCGCAATTCCAGTATTAACTTTATACTTAAATTCGGTAAAATTAAGATTAGTTATGGGAGTTTATACATTTGTTTTCGGATGGAGATTTTCTTTATTTACTAAAACTAGACAGTTTTGGTCAGTTCCTTTTGTATCCCAAAAAAAGAGAGAGAAATACCTGAGAGTTGTGGAAAAAGATATTAAGAATGATTTACGATATGATTAAATATTTATATTATATTTGCGCTTCATTTTAGGGCGCTTAGCTCAGTTGGTTCAGAGCACTTGGTTTACACCCAAGGGGTCAGGGGTTCGAATCCCTTAGCGCCCACCACACAAATCCTCACTTTTTTAAGTGGGGTTTTTTATTTTAAAACATTAATCAATTTTGAGGCAATTTGAATAAGTCCTCAACTTTACAATTTAAGCATTGCGCCATCTTCAACGCTAAAACAGTTGAAGGAACATATACTCCATTCTCAATTGCATTAATACTTTTTCTTGAAACCTCAGCATTAACAGAGAGTTCTTGCTGCGTTAAATCAGCTGATCTTCTAATTTGTTCTAAATTATTTATAAGTTTTTTATGGTTTTTACCCATAATTTATTTTTTTTCATATTCCTCAACAGCATTAGTTAATTCTTTCCCAGTATTTGGATAAAGATATCCAGCTATTAATGTTCCAATACCAATTAAACTAACCAAAGCTCCAACTCCCTCCAATATTCTACCTAAAACTATATTTCCTAAAAGATAGAGACCGATTCCAACAAATATTGTTATTACCCCATTTCTTCGATAATCTATAGGTTCTTTTTTTCTTTCCTCAAAAATATTTATCAACTCTTCTACTTTTGATTGGTCATCTAAATTTTTAGATATTTCTATAATAGCTTCTCTCTTTCCTTTATTTTCGTAGTAAAGCCATATAAATACAGCTATAGGAATAGCAATTCCTGATAATATTCCAAATATTGGTATTAAAATTTCCATAGTTATAATTTTTATTAATGTAACG
>QOPV01000022.1 GCA_003331265.1 Cryomorphaceae bacterium
ATTTAAAACTATTGTTTTGGGATCAATATTTTTTAGGTACTTATTTAATTCTTTTGCACGACAACCAACAGTTCCTAAATGTGTATCAGAAATAACTACTAATTCAATTAATCTTATAGAATTACTCATTTTTTTAAAATTAAAACTGAATATTTGTAAATAGTTTAATTTAATAATAAGAATAATTTAACTTAATGTTAAGAAGTTTTAAACACTAAGGTTCTGGATGTCTTAAAAGAAGAAGAAATGCCTACTATTTAACCTTAACTTAAAAACAACTCAATTCTTAGCGCAATCTAAATACTTAATAGTAGTTACATAATTTAACTCTGTTAATATTGCATTTTACTGATATAATATAGGATTTTAGAAGATATTTAAAACAAGTAATATTGCAGTATTTGTGTTCCCTCCGACTCCACCGAAGTTGTCCATTTCGAACCCTTTGAGGATGGTTCCCCACTGGAACTTCGGCAACTACTTGTGCTGTGGCATAATCAACTACTGAAACTTTGTCAAGCCCACTTATAGATACATAAGCCTTTGTGCCATCTTTGCTTGAAGTTGCCCAGTATGGCTTTGCTTCTTTTGGATCATTAGAAAGTTTAATCGTACTATATTTAAAGGTTTCCCTATCCACTATAGCGATATAGCCGTCCATAGTACCCGCTACACATATAGTTTTATCATCTCCACTGAGAGAAATACCATGATGTCCTGAGGACAAAAGGTGGCCTCCAGGGGATAGACTTTTATTTGCTTTAGGAATAGGTAAATCTAATTTTCGGGTTATTTTATCATTATCTATATCGTATTCAAAAAAACCATGGAACAATGAAATTTGCAAATAAGCAAATTTTTCATCTTTGGTAATGGCCATTGGACGAACTGCTCGGTCAATCCAATCAAAACCGGCTTCTTCCAATTTTTGCTTCATATCCACACGGCGTATTACTTCATAAGTATTTGCGTCAACAATCTGAAACCAACGATCACCTTTAATAAAGTCAAGATTTGGAGAAGCGAAAAAGACTTTGCCGATACTGGCATGGTATATTTTTTTACCATCTTCTGAGTATGTATTTTCATGAGGTTGGTCTCCAGATTCAAAACCACCAATGATTTCACCCGTTGAAACATCAATGGCATGTACCTTTCGCGCGGTTGAGGCAGAAACTAAAAAGGTTTTACCATCTGGAGATATAGCCGAATGGTCAGATCTAATGCCTTCTACAGGTGTTCGCCAAACAATTTGCCCTGAATTGACATCAATCGCAACAACGTCTGCAAAACTTGGTCTTGATGCATAAATATACCTGCCATCATTGGATGTAAACATATCGTCGACTAATTGATCATTACCTTCACCAATGTATTCCCTAATAAAACCTGAAGCAAGGCTTCTTAGGCCTGAATAAATTTCTTCAAACCTTTCCTCTCGGTCTGGCATGGCACTTACTTTTTTTATAATTTTAAAAGTTTTTGGGTCAAAAATGGTAATGACACCGTCCCAGTTATTACCAGCTAACACAACGTCCTGTAAAGGAATACTGTCATGGACTGTTGCGGCTTTTTTTTCAGGTTGTATTGTAAACGATGGATATTCTCTATCTGGTCTCTGACCTAAATTATAAAGATATATTCCCAAAAGAATTAATCCCGTGAGAAGTGTGCCTAAAATTATTTTTTTTCTCATCTATAAATTTATTAATGAATTAAGGTTCTGTTTATGTGTAATATTAGATTATTCTAAAGGAATAAAAAGAGAATACGAGTTTTGATTTTTTTCTAATACTGCAACAGTTAAAACTTTTGCGACACCATTCTCAACATAGACAAAAGGTCTTTCTAGTCTATTTGCAAATATCTCTGTCCCATCTGCTTTCTTTAAAGCTTTATCCAATACTTTATAATGTTTTGCCTTTTCCCAATTAATTCCATCAACAGAGGTTATCATTCCCATATACCCAAAGGCATGATAAATACCATAATAACGATCTCTTTTTTTATCATACCAAATGGCAGGATCTTCTGAATTTAAATTACCTACAGCTGCTTTAGGTTGAATTTCCCATGGCCCGAGAGGTGAATTGGATAAGGCTATAGCCTGACTTCTTATTAGTTCATTATGATCTGGCCATTTACCATTAGCATATTTGACATTGGGCTTGTCGCCCCTAACAATCATGATATATCCTCCATCAGGTCTTTGTGAAACAGCTGGATTACAAGTAATTTGAGCAATTGGGCCCGATGGTTCTACTATAGGTTGGTCAAATCTTTCCCAGGGCCCATTTACGCTTTCAGAAACAGCAACTCCAATTCGCTGATTCATTCGAACAAGAGCCCTAAATTCATTAGTTATCACTCCATTTCTTGACTGATCGAACTCTTTTTTTGAAAGTATCCTGTCACCCGTGTTGGTAGACATATAATATAAATAATATTTGCCATCAAAAAATTTGATTCTTGGATTGTGAGCTGTATAAGCATCCCAAAAGTCTGGCCCACGACCTCTTAAAACAACTTCTTTGTGAATGTAAGGTCCTGCTGGCGAATCAGAAATCGCATGAGAAACTACTCCATCTGTAAGCCAAGACTTAAATCCAATTTCTTTTGACATCTGAGCATAAAAAAGATGGTATTTTCCGTCTTTACCTCTTATTACTGAAGAGCCCCAGTTGTGATAATCTGAATTTCGTAAAATGTTTTCTTCATCAATTAATGAAATCTTATTTGCTAAATTTAGGTCATCCGTATTAATTTGTGAAAACAGAAATAATGGCAAGTACAATAAAACCACATAAATTATTTTTTTCATCATGTTAAATTTAATTAATAAGAGTTTTTAATAATTGTGTTACTTTTTAATCCATAAAAAGCTATAAATATGAAGCAAAGTAATGGTAAAATAAATGAAAAATTCATCTCTGACATTCCCAATATACTTACATCATCTACATTATAGCCACCTATATCTATTATCATGCCTTGAAACTTTGGCATCAATGCACCACCAACAATTGCCATGACTAAACCTGCAGAACCAATTTTACTTTCTTCCTCACTTAAATCTCCAAGTGCTATTCCATAAATTGTAGGGAACATTAGAGACATAAATAAAGAAACAGCAACCAAGCAGTAAAGACCCATGTAATTATCAATCAGCATAACACCAAGTGAGGCAACTATCGCAAATAGAGCAAAAATCATTAAAAGTTTTCCAGGATTAAAAAAACGAAATAAAAAAGTTGCTACAGCTCTTCCAACCACAAATAGAATAAATGCTGCCATTTGATAATATCCCGCTGTTACATTATCAATACCTATTCCCTCTGAGTATTGATAAATATAAGTCCAACACATAATTTGAGCACCAACATAAAAAATTTGTGCTATAACTCCTTGACTGTAACGACTGTTTTTTACTAACTTCTTGAAAATTACACCAATATTTTTACTTGAAGATTTATCATTAGAATCTGGCATTTTACTAAAAACAAATAATATAAAAACACCAATAATTACTAATCCTAAAATCACATAAGGATCACGAATTACCATCAAGTCAGACGTTTTAATAAGTGTTTTAGACACCTCGTCTAATGCACTAAAATCAGAGATATCATCTGATTGGAGCTTTTTCATAACGTACTGCTGAGCTACAAATAGACCTAAAATTAACCCCAAAGGGTTAAAAGCTTGAGCTAAATTAAGCCTTTGAGTGGCAGTTTCTTTTGCACCCATGGCAAGTGCATAAGGATTAGCAGCCGTTTCCAAAAAAGCTAATCCAAATGTTAATACATATAATCCAATACAAAAAAACCAGAATTCTTGAGAAATAGCAGCAGGGTAAAACAATAGTGCACCCGAAGCATATAAACCCAAACCAATCAAAATACCAACTTTATATGAATATTTTCGCATGAATAATGCCGCAGGAAGAGCCATACAAAAATAACCACCATAAAAAGCCATTTGTACCCAAGCTGCCTGAGAATTAGATAGCTCTAATACTTTTTTAAATGCTTGAACCATGGGATCTGTTACTGCATTTGCAAATCCCCAAAGAGCAAAAAGTGAAGTGAGTAAAATAAAAGGAATAATTAATTTTTTTGGAACAACAGGAATTGTTTTTGATGCATTCATTTTTATAGTATCAAATTTTATTTAACAACTAGTTTCTTTGTTAAATCGTTAATTTTTGCACAACTTAATTGCTCCATAACCTGAGTTAATTGCTTTTTTAACATAGCTATAGTATGATCACCTCCTTTATTTCCTAAAGCAGAAACTCCGTACATAAAAGTACGGCCCATAAAACTAAAATCAGCGCCACTTGCCATAACACGTGCTACATCAGCGCCTCCTCTAATTCCACTATCCATCATAACAGTAATTTTATCTTTGTAAAGTGGGCTAATAGTTTTTAATGAATCAATAGTAGCTTGACCAACATCAACTTGTCTTCCTCCATGATTGGAAATTATAACACCATCTAATCCTAATTTACAAGCCATTTCAACATCATGAATTGATTCTGCTCCTTTAATCACAAGCTTACCTTTCCACAAATCTCTAATTCTTTTTATTTTTTCTTCATTCAAACGACCTGAAAAAGTAACGTCCATAAATTTTGCTAATTCATTCAAGTTTAAATTTTTTGGCATGTATGGTTTTAATATTTCAAAACTAGGTTGTCCGTTTATTAATGTTTTTAATGACCAATGAGGTCTTTTCATAGCATTTATAATATTTGTTAATGTCATTTTTGGGGGCATGGACAATCCATTACGAATATCTCTTGGACGGTAACCAAAAGATGGCACATCAGCTAAAATAATCAGAACAGGACAACCTGCTGCATCGGCACGTTTTAAAATATCTTTAGTAACACCTTCTTCAGCAGGATGGTATAACTGAAACCAAGCATTTCCCTCACTTATTTCAGCAATTTTTTCAATGCTAGCAGTGGTTACAGTACTTAAAACAAATGGAATATTATGTTCAAAAGCTGCTTTAGCTAGTATCTCAGGTGATTTCGGCCACATTAAGCCTTGTAGACCAACAGGTGAGATACCAAAAGGAGCATCATAAATATGTCCAAAAAGTTCAGTTTTTAAGCTTGGAGGTTGATAATCAACTAAATATTTAGGTTTTAGTTCTATATCTCTAATTCTAAGTGTATTCTTTTTTAAATTAACATCATCATTGCATCCACCATCTAAATATTCAAAAGCAAATTTTGGAATCTTACTTTTTGCTCGTTCTCTTAAATCAGGAACTGAGGGATATTTATAATTTATTTCAGAGTTCATTACTATTATTTATTTAGATTATAAATTCTATCCATTAACACCCATTTTGTACCTTTTTTGGTATTAGGTAATCCTTTTTGAAACGTCCACATTAATTTTTCCCACTGTTGAACTTTATTATTCTTTGCATCTAATTTTTCTTTTTTTTCAAAAGAAAAGGAATCATCAGTCTCGATAATCATAAAAAGTCTGTTTCCTGTTAAGTATATTTCTGCTTCTTTAATTCCAGAATCCTTAATACTTTTATTAATTTCAGGCCAAACATTTTGATGATAGGTTTTATAACTATCAATTATTTTTGGATCATCTTTAAGATCTAGAGCCAAACAATATTTTTTAAGTTTAATTCCAGACATTTTATTTTAACTCTTTATTTATTGCTCTGTCCAAGTGAGTATAACCTCCATCGACATAAATTAATTGACCTGTTGTATGACTTGATCTTTCTGAGAGTAAAAAAACTACAGTATTAGCAATTTCATCTGTTGTTGTCATGCGATTTTCCAAAGGTATTTTTTCTGTGATTGATAACAGTTTTTCTTTAGGATTTTCAAAATTTTGTATCCATTTGTCATAAAGAGGCGTAAAACACTCGGCTACAACTACACAATTAACTCTAATACCATAGGGTAATAACTCTACAGCCCATTCTCTTGTTAAAGCATTTCGTCCTCCATTAGCTGCTGCATATCCAGAGGTGCTACCTTGGCCTGTAACTGAAGTTTTGGAACCAATATTTACTATTGCTCCTTTATTTTTCTTAAGTTCAGGAAGAACTAATTGAGTCATAGTGTAATAGTGAGCAAGATTACGTTTAATAGATTCCATAAAGTCCTGATAATTTCCATTCTCCAACCCTACCCCATCATTAACACCTGCATTATTGACAAGTCCATCAATACTTCCATATTGATTTATAACATGACTTACAGCTTTTTTACATTCTTCCGGTTTTGTTAGTTCAGCAAATGCATAACCAGCTTTGTATCCTTTTTTTTCTATTTTTTTTATAGCACTAAGGACATGATCTTTGTTTCTGCCAATAATCACAGGGAAAGCACCTTCTTTGGCTAATAGGTTAACTATTCCCCCACCAATACCTTTTGATCCACCTGTCACTATAATTATTTTATCTTTTAAATTTAATTTCATACTACAGGTTATAAATTTTTATTGCGTTTAGACCAAAAATTTGAGTTTTTATTTCAGTTGAATGATTATCAAGATAATCAAAAATTAAATCATATACTTTTTTATAGTTTGCTGCAAGTAAGCAGACAGGCCAGTCTGAGCCAAATAGAATTCTTTTGGGTCCAAAAGAATGAAAAATTATATCCAAATAAGGATAAAAATCAATGTCATTAAAAGTGTAATTATTAGTTTCAGTAACTAAACCTGAAAGTTTACAAGAAACGTTTTGATTTTTAGACAGTTCAATAATATTTAATCTCCATAGCTCATCAACTGTGTAAGAAATAGTAGGCTTAGCTATATGATCTAAAACAAATTGTTGTTTGGGAAATTTTTTAACAAGTTCGATAGCTGCATCGAGTTGACTTGGAAAAATAAGAATATCATAAGTGAGATTATAATTAGCAAGTTTACTTATTCCTTTTTGTACATCTTCACGAAGTAAATAATCATCTTTTTCTGCTTGAACTATATGCCTTAACCCTTTAAATAAAGGATTTTTAATATAATGATTAAGGCGACTCTCTAAATTATCTGAGGTCAAATCAAGCCATCCAATCACTCCTTTAATAAATTTATTTTTCTGGGCACAACTTAATAAAAAATCAGTCTCATTTTCGGATTGATCTGCTTGAACAGCAATACAACCATCTATTGCATTTTCATCAAGTAAAGGCTTTAAATCTTTCGGAAGAAAATCTCTTCTAATTACCTCCATTGAATCATCTATCCAAGCATCTTTAATTGGATCGTAGTTCCAAAAATGTTGATGACTATCTATAATCATTTATAAGCCTTACATGTTTGTTTTGAAACCCCTAGACCATCAATACCAAGTTCTATAACATCACCATCCTTTAAATAACGAGGAGGATTTAATCCTAAACCAACTCCAAAAGGAGTTCCAGTAGAAATAATATCTCCAGGTAACAAAGTCATAAATTGACTTATATAACTAACAACTTGTTGAATATTAAATATAAAGTCGGAGGTGTTACTGTTTTGCATTTGCTCACCGTTTAATTTTAACCAAAGATTTAAATTATTGGGATCTCCAATTTCATCGGGAGTAGCAATAAAAGGCCCGATTGGTGCGAAAGTATCACAACTTTTTCCCTTAACCCATTGCCCGGATCGTTCCAACTGGAAAGA
Organism: Cryomorphaceae bacterium; assembly: GCA_003331265.1. Classification (GTDB taxonomy): domain Bacteria; phylum Bacteroidota; class Bacteroidia; order Flavobacteriales; family Flavobacteriaceae; genus MAG-121220-bin8. The sequence goes on from QOPV01000022.1 coordinate 7,662, forward strand.
ACGTTCACTCACATCATTGTGTAAAACATAGCCAGCAACGTGACTTAAAGCGTCTTTTTCACTTACATAGGATGCTTTATTTCCAATGACTATTGCTAACTCAACTTCCCAATCTGACTTCTCACTTCCTTTGGGGATAATTATTGAATCATAGGGTCCAATAATTGCAGAGCTCGCTTTAAAGAAAAGAACTGGTTCTTCGGGCACATCCATACCACTTTCCTTTGCATGCTTTGAATAATTTAAACCAACACATACAATTTTAGAAGGACGCAGTAATGGAGGACCTAAGCGAACATCATTTTGTATAACTGGGCATGAATCATGATTTTTTTCTAACCAATTATTTAATTTTTCTATTCCTTGATTCCCAAAAAAGTGTTCATCATAATCTTTGACAAATTTTGATACATCTTTTTTTATGCCATCTGGCAATAATACACCAGGTTTTTCATTGTTGATTTCTCCAAATCTAATAAGCTTCATAATTTATTATTTTGAGTTAAGTGTTACATAGCCTCCATCAATTCCATAATTAGAACCTGTGATAAAACTAGCTTCATCAGCACATAAAAATAAAGCCAAATCCGCTATTTCTTGTGGGTTACCCATACGACCAACAGGTTGTGTTTTGGAAAGTTTTTCAAACATTTCTTTTTCTTTTCCTGGATAATTTTTTTTAACAAAACCATCAACAAAAGGTGTATGTACACGTGCAGGAGAAATGCAATTACAACGTATATTATCATTAATATAATCCTTTGCAATAGAGTAAGTCATTGTTAGCACTGCTCCTTTGCTCATTGAATAAGCAAATCGATCGGAAATACCAACAGATGAAGCAATTGATGCAATATTTAAAATTACTCCTCCACCTTGATTTTTCATCAAAGGAATACAGGCTTTAGAACAATTATAGACACCTTTTATATTGATATTATACAATCTATCTAAATCTTTTTCTTCACAATTTTCAATATTTCCAACGTGCGCCACACCAGCATTATTAACTAAAATATCAATAGATGATTTAGTGCTAATTTTACTTACTGAGTCCATTACATTTTGATAATTAGAAACATCACAGTGGTGAGCAATAATTTTAAAACCTTGTTTTAAGCTATCTTCAACCAGCTGATTTAAATCCTTTTGATTAAAATCTAATACATAAACCTGAGCACCCTGTTTTGCAAAGGTGGTAGCTATGGATTTACCTATGCCACTTGCACCCCCAGTTACCATAACCCCTTTGTTTTTTAACGAAAATTTAGTTTCCATTTTTTTGTTGTTTTATAAAGATAATCCTCTTTTCCATGGAATAAAATCGTCCTGCCCCAACCTACGGGAATTAACCTGATGAGTTCCACTAGCTACATTGATTATGTAAGATAAAAGTTTTTCTCCGCAAGAATCAATTGTTTCAACTCCATTAATAATCTCACCTGTATTAAAATCAATGATATCACCCATTTTCTCATATAATGTAGTGTTAGAAGATATTTTTATGACAGGAATGGCGGGGTTTCCAGTCGGAGTTCCAAGTCCAGTGGTAAATAAAATAATATTAGCACCTGATCCAGCTAAACCAGTTGTTGACTCAACATCATTTCCTGGTGTGCACAATAAGTTTAGTCCTGGCAAAACTAACTGTTCCGTGTAATCCAATACATCAACAACAGGTGATGTTCCTCCTTTTTTTGCTGCTCCTGCTGATTTAATAGCATCAGTAATAAGACCGTCTTTAATATTTCCTGGTGAGGGATTGGCATAAAACCCTGCACCTAGTGCCGTTGCTTTTTTATTATAAGTACTCATAATTTGAGCAAACTTATTTGCCTTTTTAACATCTACACATCGATTTATAAGTTCTTGTTCAACACCATTGAGTTCTGGGAACTCAGAAAGAATAGCAGACCCTCCAAGACCAACTATTAAATCAGAGACATATCCCAATGTTGGGTTTGCCGATATTCCTGAAAAACCATCTGACCCACCACACTCTAAACCAATAGTTAATTTACTTAACGGAGATGGTGTTCTTGAGATTTTGTTAGCCTTAATAAGACCAATAAATGTTTTTTTAATTGCTTGTGAGATATATTGATTTTCAGAACTGCTTTGTTGTTGTTCTAAAAAGAACACCGGTTTACTTGAGTCAGGTGCAATTCGCTTCAAGGATCTTTGTAATAGGCTAATTTGAGCATGTTGACAACCTAAACTAAGTATTGTTGCTCCAGCAACATTTGGATTATTAATATAACCTGCTAGTAAATTACATAGAGTTTTTGAATCATCTGTAGATCCACCACATCCTCCTTCATGAGTCAAAAAATAAATTCCGTCTACATTAGGGAAAAGTGGGTTCTTTTTCTTTTTATCATTAGCAATTACTTCAACGTTTAATAGTTCATCTTCAGTGGCACCAGATTTAAATTTATCAACAAGCTCTTTTAAATCAAATATTTGTTTACTTAAATTTTGATAACCTAATTCCTCCAGCATAGTATTTTTAAGTACTTCAATATTTCTGTTTTCACAGAAAACTAGTGGAATAACAAGCCAATTATTTTCGGTTCCAACGCTACCATTATCTCTTTTATATCCCAAAAATGTTTTGTTTGAAAATGAATCCAAATTTGGTGGTACCCATTTAGATTGGTTTAATGATTTTGGAACAGAATAATCTTCAGTTTCATGCAAAATATTTTGCGTTGTAATGGGCTCACTCTTAAAAATTTGTTTTTTAGCTATACCTACAATTACTCCGTACATGTAAATCTTATCTCCAGATTTTAGATCATTAATACTAAACTTATGTTTAGCTTTAATATTATAATTTAATTTTAGTAGTTTATTATCAACAAATATTTTTTCGCCTTTTTTTAAATCAACCAAAGCAACAATGATATTATCATTGTAGTGTATTTTTAAAACTTTAGTTTTTAATTTCATTAAAATTATTTCTTTATATCTTTCGGTGAAAATGCTCTTATTTCTTTATTACTCATTAGGTCTTGATAAATCATTTCAGTTACAATATTCCAATTTTTGTTCTCGATCCAGTTTGGTTTAATTAAACTCATTTCCCAATTAGATAATTTTTTAAATAATGAGTCATGAATATTTGATTCTTTGGTTTTCAAATCTAAGTCCTCATAATAATTTTTTTTAATATTGTATAGAACTGTTGAGGTGTCATTCAAACGAATAAGTTTATAATTTCCTGAGCGAACGGTTGCCATTTTATCTTTTCTCCAAAACAAATCTTCATTTTCAATAGTTTTATTATTTAGAGAAATCATAATATTTTTACCATCGGCATTTTTCATTGAACTTTTATCGACGTTTGAAACTTCTAAGCTTGTTTTAAAAATATCCAAAGAGGAAATAAATCCATTAAATTGAGTATTGGGTTTTATTTTATTTTTCCATGTCATAATCATTGGAGTTTTTATACCACCCTCATACTGATTTCCTTTCCAACCTTTAAAAGGAAACGGAGAGGAAGAGGATTTAGAGGAAGTCGCGCCATTGTCACTTAAAAAATAAATTATTGTATTATTATATTGACCATTTTCTTTTAATTCATTAATAACACTTCCTATAGCTTCATCCATCGACCACATCATTGAAGCATATACTTTTCTAGGGTTATCCTTAAATTTTTCTAGCACTTCTTTTTTGGCTTGCATTGGAGTATGGGGTGCGTTAAATGATAAAAAAAGAAAAAATGGAGAATTAGATTGATGATTTTTTTCAATAAAATCGACGGCTTTATCTCCAAGCACATCAGTAAGATAACCATCAAACTTAGTCGGTGAATTATTTTCAACAACATTTCTAATACTATTTCTAGATTCTTCGCTAGGATTGTAAAAATAATTTCTAGCCCCAGAAATAAATCCCCAGAAATAATCAAACCCATTATTTAAAGGATGATTTTGTTTTTTATCTCCAAGGTGCCATTTACCAATTAGTCCAGTCCTGTAACCTTTAGTTTTCAGTGCTTCAGCAATTGTAATTTGATTGGGATCAAATGAATTATTTACATCACTATCTAAATTACACTCGTGACCAAACCTCTGCTGGTACATTCCCGTTAATAAACCAGCTCTGGAGGGACTACAGACTGAAGCAGAAACATAAGCGTTATTAAACGTAACTCCATCAGAAGCTAATTTGTCAAGATTTGGAGTTTTAATTTCATCGCTCCCCATAAAACCAAAGTCAGAATAGCCAGCGTCATCAGCTAAAATTATCAAAATATTTGGTTTTGAATCAGTACAAGAAAACGTAACGATTAAAAAGGGGATTATTAAAATGCTTTTTATAAAAATTTTCATTTATTTCATTTTAATTTCCCAACCTGGCTCATAATTTCTAGACCAAAATTTCATAGCATTAGTATCTTTTATTCTACCAGTTTTATCATCTATTTTTAATGAGCTGTCACTTCGATATGAAATATTAGCATAATGCACCAAACTTTGACTTATCACCGCATCATCGATTGGGGAGTTTAGACTTGTCCCATTTTTTATAGATCCCAAGAAATTATTAAAATGTTTTGTTGTCATGTCACCCGCTCCATTTAATTTAGGTCCAGATTCGTAATCATTAGAATTAACATTTTTTACTAATTTCCCATTAATGTCATAAAGCTTATAACCTGCCCTGTTTATAAAAACTGAACCTTCTGTTCCATAAATTACTGTTCCCCTACCACCCTCTAATTCTTTTCCATAGGCATTTCTACTTCTACCATTCCAATTAATTGATTTATTTCCAGAAAATTTAAACTTAGCTTCCATATTGTCATACACTGTCCAACCATCATCAAGAAAATGATTTTTTTCTGCAAAAACATTAACTTCATATGGGTAATCTACATTTAATGCCCAACGGGCAATATCTAATTCATGAGTTGCATTATTTCCTGCCTCACCAGTCCCATAATCCCAATCATACCACCTCCAATTATAATCCCAAGTGTCATGTGTATATTTTCTTCTTGGAGCGGGACCTTGAAACAAATCCCAATCTAGACCTTTTGGGGGATCCATTATAACTTGATTAGGCACTCTTCCACGGTTGTTATTGTAAAAAGCAACTGCACTATAAACATCTCCAATAAGTCCCTTATGAATCTGGTTAATAACAGAAATAGAATGAGTCGAAGACCTTTGTTGATTGCCCATCTGAACTACCTTATTGTAATATTTTTGATAGTTCACTATCAATTCACTTTCCATTAGATTATGACTACAAGGTTTTTCTAAGTAGACATGTTTACCGGCTTCCATAGCTTTACAAGCCCCATAGGCGTGCCAGTGATCTGGTGTTGCTATAATTATTGCATCCACCTCTTTGTCATCAAAAATCTTATGAATATTTTTTTCTGATTTTGCTGAATAGCCCGATAATACATTTAGTTGCTTGTTAGCTTCCAAAATTTGCTTGTCCATAACATCGCAGAAATACAAAATATTAAAATCACTTATTTTTGTTGCTGACCTCAATAAAGGAGGACGTCTTCTACCCAACCCTTGAAAAGCTAAATTTACCCTATTATTAGAGCCTAAAATTCGTGAATAACTCTTTGCAGACATTGCATTTAAGCTGGATGGAATTGTTAAACCCAACAAGCCTATTCCTGTCTTTTTTATAAATTTCCTTCTTTTGTTCATCGTATTAAAACTCTTTAATTTTTATATTCTTAAACAAAACTTTATCTCCATGATCCTGTAACAAAATGTGGCCAGATTTAGCTTGTCCAAAATTATCCCAAACAGAGTATTTACTATACTCAACTAAAGATTTAAAAACTTGACTAAATCTATTGTATTGTAAAACCATAACATTATCTAGCCAATGCTCAATATGACCATTGTTTGAAACTATCTTGGCTCTGTGCCAGGTATTAGGAACTACTCTTTTCCATTGAATTTTGTCAGGCTCTATTAAATCATACAAACTTGAAACCCCTCTATTTTTTTTAACTCCCTCTTTAAAATCAACCCATTGTCCGTCCCTAAATTCAAGAACTTTAAACTTTTGAGATCCATCAGGGTGAGATTTGTCATCTAAAATTTGGTATTCAAGTCCAATAGCTGATCCCAATCCTTTATTAAGGCTTGTATCTACAAAATATTTAATTCCACTATTAGCCCCTTTTGTTATTTTGAAATCAATTTCTAATTCAAAATTTTCATATGTTCCCAAAGTAACTATGTCTCCACCATTATTAGATTCCATCCCATTTGAACTTTCCACATATAAATTACCATTTTCAATTTTCCAACCATTTTGAGGGAAACCTTCCAAAAAAGCTCCTCTCCAACCATTAAAAGTTTTACCATCCCACAAAAACTTCCAACCGTTTAAAATTTGATTTTTAGTTAAAAAGTTATCAATATGATTTATCTCAGGAGCATAACTTTCAACAGGCCACCTATTTTTATTAATATTTTTTGTCAAAATTCTCATATTCCTCCATTTAACTGTCTTTCCATTATTTGATTTATTATTAATACTATGAATTTGAAGTGCAATAAAACCATCTTTAGATGTGTCATCAATCAAATTAGCACATTGAATCCCATTCACCCAGGTCCTAATTTCATTACCAACAGCTTCCACCCTTATTTTATTCCAACTATCATTTACAAAAGCTCCTCTTCCCTTGTGATTATTACTTAAGGGATATAAAAAAAGATCTCGTCTTGATTGATCATATATCCCACCACTCCACAGTCTATCGGGTTTATTTGCTTCTAATTCTATTTGATATCCAAATACTAAATTTTTTGGATTAGCATTATTTAATAATGATCTAAACTGAACTCCAGAATTTAATCCCGAACTCACATTAACTTCAAATTCTAAAATAAAATCATCATAATAGTTCTTAGAACACAAATAAGTACTAGGTGAATTTAAAATAGAAGTTCCTTGTATTACACCGTCAGACAGTATTTTAAAATTTGCTTTTCCTTGCTTAATTTCCCAGCCATCAAAATTTTCATTATTAAAAAGATTAACCCAACCACTTTGAGAATGGCCCAGAGTTGTAAACAGAATAAAAGGGAGCAGCAGTATTATGATATTTTTTACTTTATAACTCATGATACTAATTTATTTATAAAATATTAAAACAAGATGGTTGAATAATTCATAACACATGTATGTTAAGGTCACTACAAATTAGTAAATACTTTTAATAAGTTTATAATATTAATTTATAGTATAATTTAATAAGTATATAGGTATTTATAAAAATTAATTTTAATATTACAAATTATATAAAAACAATGCAATCTAAAACAGATCAATTTGGCTTAAATGAAGAGCAAGAAGCTATTCTTGAGGCCGCTGATAAATTTGGTAAAAAAGAACTTTATCCATTAGCCGAAAAAATGGATAATGAAGAATGGTGGCCTGAAGGAATTTTTAAAAAAATGGCAGATGCAGGATTGTTGGGTTTAACAATTGATCCAAAATATGGAGGAGCTGGTATGAGTTACCTGCAAGCTGGTTTGGTTTGTCAAGCTTTTGGAAGATGGAATCACGCAATTGCATTAAGTTGGGTAGCGCATGACAACCTTTGTTTAGATAATATATACAGGAACGGTTCAGACTACATTAAAGAAAAATACTTGCCTGGATTGTGTTCTGGTAAACTCATAGGGGCGTTAGGTTTAACTGAACCAGGCTCAGGTTCAGATTCGCTAGGTTCTATGAGAACTTCTGCAATAAAGAAAGATGACCATTATGTTTTAAATGGCAGTAAAACATATATCACTAACGGTTCAATTGCCGATATAATTTTAGTTTATGCAAAAACAGATTTAAACAAAAAAAATAAAGGGATTACTGCTTTTGTAATTGAAACTGATAATCCAGGTTTTAAAGTGGTTTCTAAATTAAAGAAAATGGGTTACAGAGGAAGCCAAACTACAGAATTATTTTTTGAAGATTTTAAAGTTCCTGCCGAAAATGTTTTAGGTATTGAAGGCAAAGGTCATATTACGGTAATGAATGGTCTTGATTCTGAACGAGCTATGATAGCTCCAATCTGTCTTGGAATAAGCGAAAGGGCATTAGATATTTCTGTAGAATATTCAAAGATTAGAGAACAATTTGGAAAGCCTATTTCTAGTTTTCAAATGATTCAATCTAAACTTGCTGAAATGTACACTTTGGTTCAATCTATTCGATCTTTAGTTTATTCTGTGTTATCACAGTGTGATACTATCGATAAAAAAGAATTTGGAAAAGGAAAAATTCACATGAATACAGCAGCTTCAGTGATGTTTGCATCTAGCACAACCAATAAAATTTTGGAGGAAACGGTTCAAATTCATGGAGGAATGGGTTATATGTGGGAAAGTGAAGCAAACCGTCTTTATCGATCTAGTAAATTATTAGATATTGGAGCTGGTACTACAGAGGTTCGTAAAATGATCATTAGTAAAGAATTATTAAAATAGGTTCTTTTTTTAAATCTAAAATTTTGTAAAATGAAAAAAATAATATTTATTTTTTTAATTTTAATTACAATCATTTCTTGTGGAAAAGACGATCCATTAGTTGAAGAAAATAATAATGATTTGTTTTCACAAAACGCATTAGTTGTAGGCTATCTGCCCTCATGGAGATTCGATTTAAACAACAAAATAGAATATTGTAAAATAACTCACTTAAATTTGGCTTTTGCTAATCCTGACTCTAATGGAAATCTAATAATGTCAGATATCTCTAATATTGTTAATAAAGCAAAAATAGATAATCCAAATATTAAAATATGTATTTCTTTGGGTGGCGGAGCGCTAAACCAGGAACAAGCCACGAATTGGGCTAATCTGATTGCAAGTTCTGAAAACAGATCTAAAATTGTTTCAAAAACGGTAGAATATGTCATAAATAATAAAATTGATGGTGTTGATGTTGATCTAGAATGGCAATATGTCACTGACGGATACAGTGAATTTATTATTGACTTAAACAACGAATTGGATAAACACTCAAAAATAATAACTGCTGCATTACCTGCCAAAACAAGGTATTCCAAACTTAATGATACTGCTCTCAATACTTTTGATTTTATAAATATAATGGCATATGATTTTACAGGACCATGGAATCCAACCAGTTCTGGTCAACATAGCTCATACAGTCACGCTAAAGAGTCCATAAATTTCTGGATTAATAATGTGGGTGTTTCTGGAAACAAACTTACTTTGGGAGTTCCCTTCTACGGATATGATTTTTCTAACTCAGCAAATGTTACGGCTTTTACTTTTGGAGAAATGGTTTCTTCCAATAATTCCTATTCAGAAATTGACAATGTTGGTATGAAGTATTATAATGGAAGACCAACAATAAAATCTAAAGTTAAACTTGCTAGTGAACAAGTTTCCGGAATAATGATTTGGGAAATAGGTCAAGATTCCTTTACTGAATATTCCTTATTAAAAACAATTCACAAAGAATATTCAGATTTAGGGGTAAAAACTACAAATCTTTGTGATAATTAAATTACTTTACAATAAGTTGACCTCGCATTAATTGGTAATGAGCTGGGAAAGTGCAAATGAAATTATATATACCTTGACTGGGAGCCTGAAAAGAAATAGTAACACTTTCTCCTCCTCCAATTAATTTAGTATAGGCTATCATTTCTTCTTCTTCCTTAGGAATGTATTCATTATCTCTAGCTTCAACTGCTTTTCTTGCGAAGATATCTACATCAACATCTTTCTTTAATAAAACAAAGTTATGTCCCATTATCATTTTATTTCCTCTACCAGTATGATTTAGAGTTAAAGTAATTTTCTGACCAGGACTGGACGATAGCACCTTTTTATCAAATTGCATTTGATCATTTGAATTTAAAATAATTTGTAAATCTTTAGGCGAATCAACAACAGACTCTTTTACAGAAGATTCTTTTACTTTAGGAGCTGGTTTACTATTACAGCTGTGTAGAAATAATATTAATATTACAAGGGTTAATAAATTTTTCATTAATTATAATTTAAGTGCAATATTATGAATTTTAAAGGTATTTGTAAAGAAAAAAAATGAAAAAATAGAAGCTATAATGACCATAAGTTAAATATCTTTAAATTAAAGAAAATGTTTAATCATTTATAATAAAAATAAGATTAACACAAAAAACATACGTAAAAGAATGTTGACTTTATTTTTTATAACTTAGCAAAAAATTAAATAAAAAAAAATGAAAAAAATACTAATTACATCTCTTTTGTCATTAAGTTTTTTATTAAACTTAAATGCTCAGCAGTGGATTGAAAAAACATCATGTAACAACAATGCTTCAAAAATAGTAAATGAAGCGATCACTTCTTTATCAAACCTTGAACACCTAACTGCAATTGGTATGGCTCAGGCTGCTTTAGTAGTTGATGAAGATTGTGAGTGTGCTAAACTAGTTATTGCCGCCGCCGCTAGTAATAATGCTGATTGGGGTTCTAGACAAGCTAAACTTCAAAATATAAATGTCAAGTCGCTTACTAATGTAGAAAGAACTTGGCACATGCTACTTTCAACCTCAAATGAAAACTTTAATAAGGCTGTTGAGAAGGCTATAAGTAATCATCCTAATAGTCCATTAATAAACTGGCTAGGAACAGGTGTTAATGATTGGGATTCGTTTAAAGAATTTTCTAAAAAATTTCCTAGAAATTCATCTGCGGCCTATAATATGATGGCCTATGCCTACGCTAGGGGGGATTATGGTGGTAAACCTGACTATGATAGTGCTCACCAGTCAATAGCTAAATCTTTAACAATACACAATGGTCCAAATGCATTAGACTCAAATGCTGAAATTTATGCAATGGAAGGCAATTATGAAAAAGCTGTGGAAAATCAATTAAAAGCTTATGATTTTGCTCCTTTCGCATCTCCTTATTTACCTAAACTTAGGACGTATTCAAGAACATTAAACAAAGAAAATTTAATTAAAAATTTAAAAGAAGCTCAAATTAATGTTCAGCAAGCTATTGAGGATCAAAATATAGAAGAGTGGAAAAAATACACTACTGAGGATATGAAATTAATTTCTGGCGATTCAAGTTTGACAGAATTTTATGAGCAAACTGATGAACTTTTTTTAGAAAAAAGAAACTTCACTTGGGATAGTTTTGATTTAAGAGATATTGATGTTAACTTTTCTCCTGAAATGAACATGGCTGTAGTAACATTTTACGCAATTGGTGCTTACACATTTAATGAATCAAAGGAAAAAGTTGATTACAGTACAAGAGCTTCTGCTGTTTGGATCGCTACAGGCACTGGATGGAAAATGGTTCATGCTAACTGGGCTCCATTTGGAGGGTCAGGCATTCCAAAATAGCTTAAATAAAATATTTCGATAAAAAAACCTTCAATTATTTTGAAGGTTTTTTTTTGATAAAAATTTAAATCATTTTTTAGCTTTTCTATTTGCTATAAAACTTTTTACAAAATAAATCATCGATATTGCAGAAGTTCCTATCATAAGTAAAACTCTTACTAGACCTATCCCTCCCTGATCTATAGATTTTGGCAATCTCATCCCTATTAATGCAACCAGAATGACTAAAGTCAATAAAACAGCAATATGAGCTATTACTTTATTTTGTTTTTTAACCCCAGGAGAACAAAGAATTAGAGCAACACCAAAACCTACAGGAATAAGTGCTGTTGTTGATGAAACCTCAAAATATCCCCATAAACCAATAACTATTAAACACAATGAGTTTATAATATTAGCATTTGTAGAATTCATATAATTATATTTTAGTTAATAAATATTTAAATAAAAATACAAGAATAAATACTATAATCCATTAATATAATCTGAAAATGAATCACTAAAAGAGAGTCCTCTAGTTGTTCTTGTAACAGTAACTTTTTTATAAGAAGAAAGTCCCCAAAGTAAAAACTCGCACATAAAATTCTCATCCTTTGAATTTAAATCAGGAGTATGTTTTTTTACAAAATTCTTCAACACTTTTATAGTTTTGAAAGTGTCTTCGTAAGATTTATTATCAAGGTTTTCATCAATAAAAAGTTCTTTATCCTTGAACCAATCTAAAATACTTTGGTAAGGGTCTAAATCCTCAGCTTTACTTAGTTTTTTAATTTTTGGAAAGAAATCGTTAAAAAATGTTTTTGCTGATTCAATAATCAAAAGTCTTGAAATTTCAATTGCCCCCTCCTGTTCTCCTTCATATACTAATTCAATTTTTCCATTAATAGCTGAGATTACGGCATTAAAATCAGTCATTCTAATGCTTGTTTCTGTTTCACCATTAATTAACATTCTTCTTTGAGCAGAACTAATCAAATTTTCATAAGCCGAAATACTCAACCTAGCACTTACCCCACTCTTAGGATCTACATATACACTTTCTCTTGCTTCAAAACTAATCTGCTCAATTAAATCTTTAGCCAACTCAGGAACGTAAACTCCTATATCTTTTTTTGTTTGAGATTCTTGGTGAGTTATTACCTTAGCAATTTCAATAGTTTTTGGATAATGTGTCATGATTTGAGACCCTATTCTATCTTTCAAAGGGGTTACAATGCTTCCTCTGTTAGTATAATCCTCTGGATTAGCTGTAAATATGAATTGTACATTGATAGGTAACCTTAACTTAAAACCTCTTATTTGAATTTCTTTTTCTTGAAGAATAGAAAATAAAGAAACTTGTATTCTAGCTTGAAGGTCTGGAAGTTCATTTAAAACAAAAATACACCTATGAGCTCTGGGAATCATTCCAAAATGAATTACTCTTGAATCAGAATAGGATAATTTTAAACTAGCTGCTTTAATAGGATCTATATCTCCAATTAAATCCGCTACAGTCACATCAGGTGTTGCTAATTTCTCAAAAAATCTTTCATCTCTGTGAACCCAATCAATTTTTGTCTCCTCACCATACTGGTTAATAGATTTTTTAGCAAAATCTGAGATAGGATCAAGCGGATCGTCATTAATTTCGGAGCCTGAAACAATAGGAATCCATTCATCTAAAAGATTAGTCAACTGCCTAGCTAATCTAGTTTTTGCCTGCCCTCTAAGTCCTAATAAATTAATGTTATGACCAGATAATATAGCACGTTCTAAATCAGGAATTACAGAATCCTCATATCCATGAATACCCTGAAAAGTTGAGTGGCCTTTAGACAAATTTATTTTTAAATTCTTTATCATCTCTTCTTTTATATCTAAAGAAACGTATCCTGATTTTTTTAATTCTTTTAGTGTTTTAATTTTATTAGTCATTCTATTTTAATCTTTTTTTTCTATTAGTTTCATAATCTTCAAAAATCATTTCGCCTAAGCCCTTGAGCCCAGTATAAAAAGCCTTACCCTTATTTGCCTTAGTAAATTCTTGAACAAATCTTTTAAGATAGGGGTCCTGTGCAATCATAAAAGTGGTTATAGGGATATTTAATCTTCTTGCTTGCTGAGCCATATTATAACATTTATCTACTATATGAGAATCCAACCCATTACTATTTTTATAATAGGTCCCATCTTTTAACTTCAAACAACTGGGCTTTCCATCAGTAATCATGAAAATTTGTTTATTAGAATTTCTGTTTCTTCTCAATATATCCATGGCTAATTCTAACCCTGCAACAGTATTAGTATGGTATGGTCCTACTGTTAAATAAGGCAAATCTTTGACAGCAATGGGTTTGGCATCATTTCCAAAAACTATAATATCTAATTTATCTTTGGGGTATCTAGTTGTGATAAATTCTGATAAAGCCATGGCAACTTTTTTAGCTGGTGTAATTCTATCCTCACCATAGAGAATCATACTGTGACTAATATCTATCATTAAAACAGTACTCATTTGAGCTTGATGAAATTGATCATTAACTACTAAATCCTCTCTGGTTAATTTAAAATCATCTAAACCACCTTGAATTTGTGCGTTTTTAATACTTTCGGTAATTGCTATTTTTTCAATAGAATCTCCAAACTCATAAGCTTTTAAATCTCCTGAATCATTTTCACCTAACCCCGGTATTTTAGTATTGTGATTTCCATTTCCAATGCGTTTCATTTTTCCAAAAATCTGTTTTAAAGCATGTTGTCTTAAAAGCATTTCTGTTTTAGCAGTTAATCCAACACCCTCTCCGTTACCATTGGGGTCAATTTCTTTTTTTATATAACCTTTATTTAGTAATTCTTCTATAAAATCATCCATTGTATAATCCTCGGAAGTCAATACATATTCTTTATCAAGTTCTTTTAACCAATCTATAGCTTCGTCAAAATCTCCAGAGGTATAGGTAATTAATTCTTTAAAAATCTCAAAAAGTTTTTCAAAGGGTGTTTGAGATTTTGATTTAAAATTTGTGAAAAGAAAACCGGATTGTTTTATAAAACTCATTGATCTATAAAATTATAATACTTTGAATCTATAGACAAGTTTAAATCAATAAATAATTCTAATATTATTTAGATGAGGATGTATGATCACTAACTATTAACCATTTTCCGTTAGTCTTTATCCAAACAAGAGTAAAATGCCCAAAACTGTCTTCAATAGTTCTTTTTAAATAGTACTCACCAATTAAATACGCTGAATTAGTTGAAAGAGATTTTATTTTATTTATGGTAAAAGTTAATTTACCCATAGTTTTTAAATCTGGGTAAGATTTAAAATATCTTTCCTTTGTACCACTCCAACCATAAACCGGCCCATCAGAACCAGAAAAAACTAATTCTTCAGATTTCAAATAGCCTTCCATGAATGAATTAATATCACCCTGATTCCAAGCTTTTTCTTGTTGAGACATAACACTCATTATAGCAACAGAATCTTTTGAGGAAATTGGATACTGAGAAAAAACGTTTGTAGTAAAAAAAAGGGAAACCACAGAACTTAAAAGAATATTAAAAAATGAAAATATTTTTTTATTTTCCATTTTGCATTGGATCCGTATCAGGCATTATTTTATTTAGAATAAAATATACTGGACAAAATTTTGTTATTGGACTAACAACTTGTAGTGCTCCAACTCCAACAGCTATATATAAAAATTCTAAGTTACCTGTATTGAAAGTTAATCCAACGCTAATTAAATATAATACCCCACAAATAGCATCGTGAGCTCTTACCTTAACTATATTTTTTTCTGCATTCATTTAATTTGTTTTTAGTGTTTTATAAAAAATTATCAAAGGTTTAACTTAGTTTATAAGTTATATTAAATATAAATATTATTTAGCTATTGTAAAAATTTTAACAATATTCTTCTATTTATATTAACCAATTAAAAAGTGATATTAGCATTAATTAACTATAATGATTATAAATAATTTTTATTAATTTTAAATAATAAAAAAATAACATACCTTTAAGTATGTAAAGTTGGTAATATTTAATTAATATATTAATATTCAAGTTTTTATAAAAAATATTTATAACTTGCATTTCTAACAACAACAATAAAATTGGACCAAAAATTAAAATCTGCGGAAACTCAGAAACTCATCATTGAGACTTCTTTTGATATGTTTTATTCTAACGGATACAATAATACCAGCATTCCAGACATTATGAAAAAGACAAACCTCACAAAAGGGGCCTTTTATCACCATTTTAAAAACAAATTGGAAATTGGTAAAAAAGTTATTGAAGATATTCTAAGTATCAGGATATATAACGGTTTTATAAAACCTCTGAAAGAAAACAGGACTAAATCCACCTCTGATTTGTTAGTTTATGTTTTTACCGAAAGGATTAAGAATTTTACCGAAAAAGAAAAGGCATTAGGTTGTCCTGCAAATAATATGATTAATGAAATAGGATGTTCAATTCACGATTTTAGAGAGCCGTTAAGAAAACTTATGGATGGTTGGAAGGAAGCTTTAATTGATGTAATTGAAATTGGTAAAAAAAATAAAGAAATTAAAGAAAGTATTGATACAAATGCTGCTGCCACTTACCTAATATGTTCTTTTGAGGGAGCTAGAGGAATTCGAAAAATTTATGATGACGATGCTCTTTTTAACAACTATCTAGAAGCTGTAAAAGAATACATTAAAAATATAAGCTAGTAACTTACCAATTATCTGATCTAAATGACGAAGCTGGTAAACCTTGAGTGTTGTAAAGATTTCCCTTTAAATAATTTTTCCACCCGTATCTCACTGCCACTGGCTTTTTAACGCTGTCACT
>QOPV01000023.1 GCA_003331265.1 Cryomorphaceae bacterium
GATTTAATTCATCTTTTAATTTTTTTAAACCCTCTTTGGTATAATAAGAAACATCACTCATCGTTAAATATTTAAAAAAAAATCCCAAATTAAATGGGATTATCAAATATACAAAATTATTAAATCTATTAATTTTTTGATTAAATTTACTTCAGTGAGGATAACCAAAATCATATTATTTTTATTTGTTCTGCATATTGTTTCATGCACGAAAAATGAAATAAACAAAAACCCTTACTTACACGAGGTTTCATTTGAAAAAATCATAAATCTAAATCTTCCTCAATATGATAATTTAAGATATAGTGGTGGATCGATTTATTTAGAAAATGGTGGTATAAAAGGATTACTACTTTTTAATATAAATGACCAGATAATGGCATGGGAAGCTAGCTGTCCAAATCAATATCCATCGTCTTGTTCAACTATGAGAATTGATGGTGTTCAATCAATCTGTGATTGTGATAACTATAAATACAGTTTAGCTACTGGGCAATTGCTTTCAAGTACTGAAAATGATGCCTATCCAATGAAATTATATTTTTCTGAAAAAAATGGCAATTCAGTTCGAATATCAAACTGAATTGCCATAAAATTTAAAACTTATAATTTAATCCAATAGAAATATTTCTCCCCATTTCATGTATACCAATGTTTTTTAATCTTGATAAATGATCATAATATTCTCTATCTAATAAGTTATTTACTGCCCAACTCAAATTGATAGTGTTATCTAACAAATTAAGATCGTGAGATCCTGAAATATCAATAACAAAGTATGAGTTTGTTTCTGTTTCAAACAACCCTAAATTTTGCTTTTTTCCTTTTGCAAGAGCACTTATTTGAAAAGAACTATTATCAAAATCAAAATCAAATGAATGCTTAAGAGTAATAGGAGGAATTAACGGTAAATATTCTCTATTTTTCTTTTCACCATTTACATAAGCTAATGATGTTTTATAAGACAACCATTCAATAGAGGTCTCTCTAGTTCTAGATAACTCTAGTCCAAACAAAGAGGCGTCATCTTGAACATAATTATAGACTGGTAACCCCTCGATTTTATTTCCTGTTGGATTTAAATAAATATAATCACTTAATTTATTGTAAAAAATACCCATTTCAAATGTAGAGTTTAAAGCATATGTTTCTATTGAAAAATCTGTCTGAAAACTCTTTTCTTCTGTTAAATTTTTATCACCTATTTCATATTGACCTGTTGCATGGTGAACACCTTCTGCAAACAACTCAGAAAGATTTGGAGCTCTATATCCGTTAGAAAAGTTAATCCTCATTATACCATTGTCACCTAAATTTCTTTTGAATCCTAGTGAAGAGGTTAAGCTACTATAATTTTTATCAAAATCTGTTTTTTTAATAGTTCTAAAATCTGCTCTTAATCCTATCATGATATCCCATGAATCAGTATGTATGTGTGTTAATCCAAAAATTCCAAAATCATTTTTCTCAGCATCAGGAATTAATTCTTCTTCTCCGATGTTTTTATTTTCTTGGAACATAAGATTTGATCCAATAACAAATTCTGTTTTTTCATTTTTTGGAAATAAATATTTCATATCTAAAGAAGTAGTATTTAGATCAAAATCTACATGAGCCTCTCCCTCATCCTCATCATGATCTTCATCATGATCTTCATCATGATCTTCGTCTTCATCGTCGTGATCTTCATCTCCATGTTCTTCATGATCACCATGATTACCAAATTCTTTTCTATTATTAAAACTACGTCCTAAAATTATCTCAAACTCAGATTTATTATCAAACAAAAAGGTGTTTTTCCATGTTAATATTGAGTTTGTTAAATCTTGATAGCTCTCTTCCTCATCATGCTCTTCTCCCTCATGATCTTCATCATCATGATCTTCATCATCATGGTCTTCATCTCCGTGTTCGTCGTGATCTTCTTCACCGTGTGGAATACCAACTTTTGTTTTTGAGTAATTAAATCTAAAATCAGAGATGAATTTCTTAGATTCATATCCTAATCCTAATTTAAAATCTTTATTTTCATAATAAGTACTTTCCACTTTTTCTTTTGGTGTTTCAAAATCTTTATTATCAACCATACTTCCCTGAATGAGATAACTAAGATTATTTAAATTTCCTTTTATACCTAAATTATTGGTAAAACCACTGTAATTTGAATTATAAAAACTACCTATTTCGACTTCCATGTCTTCATTTGAATAACTATCTGGATTAACATAAAGCACTCCACCAATCGCATCAGATCCGTAAAGAACAGACATCGGCCCCTTAATTAATTCAACAGATTCAACTCCAAAACCTGAGATGTCCATTCCATGATCACCTCCCCACTGTTGATTTTCATGTTTCATGTATTGATTAAATACAATGACTCTATTTGAACTTAACCCCCTTATCACTGGTTTTGAAATACCGGGACCTGTAGTAATTAATGAAACTCCTGGAACCTCAAGAAGAGAACTTGAAAAGTTGATTGATTTGGTGTTATTTAAAGTTTTAAAATTTAATTTATTGACTTTTAATACATTGTTTTTTAATGATTCTTTAAAAGGAGTTGAAACTACTACTTCGTCAAGATTCACTGATATTATTGTGTCATTCTCTTGAGTGTTTTGAGATATGACGTTTGTTGTGCTAATGAGCACTAATGCCAAAAAGGCATATTTAAAAATGTTTTTCATGATAAAATTTAATTAATGTTTGATTGAATTGATAATAAAAATTAACAATTAGCTGGTGGGCCTCTGGAATCAAAACCATTAATAAATCTGGAAAAATAAATTTCTTTTTGAAAAATTACATTTTCATTGAAAAAGTAAAATTGGTCGTAGGGAAATTCAAGCTCGTTAGAATCATAATCAAAACTAAACCTAAGAAAATCACAAGTAGAACATTCTATTTCTTTTTCATGAAAATGAAGACCTTCGTCGTAACAAAAGCTATGGTCTTCTAAAACATAATGAGTTATGCCATGTAGGATAGGAAGACATAAGACAGATATAAAAAAATAACTTAATATTTTTTTCACATGGCAAATGTAAATAAAAAGTCTCTAATTGTGTAGTATTTTAATTACAATTAATTCTGCTCTTGCAAAATAACTATTTGATTTTATAGACCACTCCATTGCATTTAAACCCTCTGAACAAATGTCTGTAAATGGTTGAGCTCCATACCTTATTAATAAATTCACAACATTAGCATTGTCATTTAATACAGCGTGAACTAAAAGTGGCTTACCATCAATTACTGAACGAGCAGATAATTTGCGAGAAGAAAGAAGTTTTTTAACTTCATCTAAATTATTAGACTTAATACTTTTCAACATTAATTCTTCTACCGAATTATTGCTATTTAAGTTGATAGAAGCAAAAGCAAATTGAGAAACAAATAAAAGAAAGATTAAATTTTTCATGTAATAATAATTTTGATCAAAAATAGATTAAATAATATGTAAATAATTTATTTATATTACCCAATAAATACACTATATTAACATATATAAGTTTAAATATTAACATAACATTAAAATAGTGTATTTTTAAAGTAAAATATAATTAATTATTCAATGAAAATAGAGTTAGAACCCATATCATTTGAAAATAAATCATTTAGCTATAATATATATGATGAAAAAAACCATAATCCTAAAGAAAAACATCAAAAATGGCATTACCATCCTGAAATTGAATTAGTATATGTAAATAATGGGAGCGGCAAAAGACAAGTGGGCTTAAACCTATCTAATTACAATGATGGTCTTTTAATTCTAGTTGGATCAAATCTTCCACATACTGGTTTTACAGATTATTTTGACAAAAGCAGAAAAGAGGTGGTGATTCAATTCAAGGAAGATTTTATTGGAGATTCGATTAAGAAAGTATTTGAATTCAAAAATATTTTAAGCCTAATAAAAACATCAGAGAAAGGAATAGTTTTTAATGGTGAGATTAAGAAAAAGATTGGATTAGCAATGCTAGGTCTACAATATGAAACAAACTTTCAAAAAATAATTACTCTAATTACTATTTTAAATGATTTATCCATGAGTAATGATTATGAAATTTTAAATATTAGCAATTATAATATTGATGGAATTAATGAAAATGACAGAATAAAAAAAGCTTTTAATTTTATAAAAGAAAATTATAAGAATGATGTTTTATTAAAAGAAATTGCAAATGAAGTTCACATGACAGTTCCTTCATTTTGTAGATATTTCAAAAGCCAAACAAATAAAACTTTTATAGAATTTTTAATAGAATATAGAATCAACAATGCTCTTAAGTTGTTAACTCACACAGAAAAAGACATTAAAAATATTAGTTTCGAATGTGGCTTTAATAATTATTCACATTTCAATAGATCTTTCAAAAAAATTAATTCAGTATCCCCCTCAGATTACAGAAAGAAAATAAATAAATCGCAATTAATATAATTAAAACTTTAATGTCAGCCCCATCAAAAAGTTTCTAGTTGCTTGAGGATAATAACCTGCACCATCTAATGTCTTTATTTGACCAGGAATCGACCAAGTATCGTCGTAAGTATAATAATATCCATTTGAGATATATTCAACATCGAAAACATTATTAACTAAACCTGAAATTACGATTGATTTAAAAATTCTTTTTGGATTTATTTTATAAGAAATATTAAAATCGTTAACAAAGTAACTTTCTAGTTGTGAATTAATTGCATCTGTATTTCCCATGTATTGCATTCCAACATATTTTGATAAAAGCCGAATAGATAAATTGTCTTTGGGTGTGTAAATTATTGAATTAGAGGCGATAAAAGATGGAGAAAAAGAAATATTTGTTTTTCCAAAATCAAAAATATTTCCATCAAAAGAAGATAAAATCTGCTTATTCTTATTAGTACTAACTGTAAAATTAGAATTTATAGTGAAAAAATTTGATAATCTTATTTTTGCATCTGCCTCCAATCCAAATCTATAACTTGAACCACTATTAGCCCTTATTGGTGTTCCTACATCATCTAAAGCACCTGTTAAAACCAATTGTTCGTTGTATAACATGTAATAAGAATTAAGATTTAATTTGATTCCGTCTTTTCTATAACGCCAACCTAACTCAAAATCATTTAATTGTTCGGCTTTTATATTTGGATTACTTTCATAATCACTTCTACTTGGTTCTCTATTAGCTCTTGAATAAGAGAAATAGAACATCTCATTTGGATTAAAAGTGTAAGAAAAACCAAATTTCGGGTTAAAAAAACTAAACGACTCATCTAAAATCATATTAACTAAATCTGATGTTAAACCAGATGTTATATATTTAATATTTCTAAGTTGAAGATCGCCATAAAGCTCCATACTTTCGTTAATTGAATATGAAGCTTTTGTAAAAATGCTAAAATCTGTTTTTTTGCCATTTCCTTGATAATACCTGTCTCTAATTTTAGAATTTTCACCAAATTGTCTAGCCCAAATTATCTCTCCAAAATGATCTCCACTGTAATTGCTAAAAGAACTACTAAAAGTCAGATTAAGTTTTTTGCTTTCGTATTTTGCTGATGCATTAACAACGTAAAAATTATTATCTAACCATCGTCTTCTAATTAAATCCGTTGTCCCTAACTCAATACCATTTTTATCAATATCTGAAGATACTATATCACCATAGGTTTCTACTGAATCATCTTCTCTATATTGTTCAAAATACCCTCTTCCATAAGTATAGTTTAAACCTAAATTAGTAGACCATTTTTGATTTATCTTTTCGTTCCAATGAAATTGATAATGATCTTGTTTATAATTATCAATTTCATTTTCATAGGTGTAGGGATTTTGGCGCCTATTTTCTGAAATTTGATCTTTTGTTACGCCATACCATGACTGGTAAGTTTTTTCATGCCCTCCAAAAGCTAAAGCTTTTATAAAAGTATTTCCTTGAATATAAGAACCTTGAAGAAAGTATGATTTAAGATCTGAATAAGCTCTGTCAATATAACCATCAGAATCAATTTTAGACAACCTTCCTGAAAGTTCAAAAGAGTCGTTGATTTTCCCCGTACTAAATTTTACAGTGTTTTTAAATGTATTGTAACTACCAACAGAATTTGATATTTCAGCATATGGATTTTCTGACACAGCGTCTGTAACAATATTAATACTAGCTCCAAAAGCACCAGAACCGTTAGTTGATGTGCCTACACCTCTTTGAACTTGTAAACTTTCTACAGAAGAAGTAAAATCAGGTAAATTAACCCAATAAGTTCCTAGGGATTCAGTATCATTGAAAGGAATACCATTAATGGTTATGTTTGTTGATTGAGCGCTCACTCCTCTTATTCGAATTCCTGTATATCCAATACCTGCCCCAGCGTCTGAGGTAGTAACAATTGAAGGTAAAAAATTTAACAAAACAGGTAAATCCTGTCCCAAGTTTCTAGATTCTAATTCAGCCTTTGAAATATTTGAATGACTAATTGGAGAGGAGTATTTTACTCTTATAGCTTCAACTACAACTTCATCCAAGTTTTGTTTCTTCCCTTGAATTGTATCTATAGTTTGTTCTTGAGAAAACGAATAAAAAGTTATTAATAATAGAAAAAAGCATACAAAGTTTTTCATAAGTAATAATTATAAAAAACAGGATAGACCTAGTGTGAATTCAATTTCCCTTTCCAAAATTACTTGGCAGGTTCATTGGGTATAATCTCAGCCGTAGCACCCCATTAATTAATTAACAACAACAAATATAATTTAAAAAGTGAAGCAATTCAATTTTTAGGCAATAATTTATCTATTTCAAATACTGCAATTTTAATTCGATTTTTTAGATTACCAGAAACAATAACATAGGGCTTTTTATACTTAATTAAAGTTTTTTTAAATGCCAAAAACATTTCCATTCTATTATTTGGCCTATCTCTTAAGTCATCCTTAACCCATGGAATATCGATATCGGTTAATAAATATAAATCATAATGGTTTTCCAATGCATATTTTTCTAATTGAGGATCACAATAATCATTAAAATACATTTCAGAATAAACCTTAGTTTCTAGAAGATCTGTATCACAAAAAAGTAATTTTGAGGCGTTTAGTGAACGTTCATTTTCTAATTTTATTTGCCCTTGAGCAATAGGTATAATATCTTTTAGTTCACAAATTTTATTTACACTATCCCATTTTTCTTGTAAATATTCTCTAGCATATTCCTTAACCCAACTAGTTTTGTAATGATTTGATAGTTCACGTGAAAGTGTTGTTTTGCCTGAGGATTCGGGACCAAAAAGAACTACTTTTAAGCAGTTTGAGGGGGTTTGTTTAAGATTTTTTTCCATGAATAATATCCAGCAATTGCAATCAAAGTAAAAATAATATATTGTAAACTAGTAAAGGTTAATCCTTTATGAAAATATAAAGGAATTGAAATTATATCTCCGATAATCCAAAAAATCCAGTTTTCAATTTTACGCTTAGCCATTAACCACATTCCAACAAAGAAAATAGCTGTAGTTAAATTATCAACATAAGCAGTAATAGAATTCCATTTATCAAAATACTCATAAATAGAATAAACAAATATTAACGAAAAAAAGAAAATTAGGACACATATCTTCTTTTCTAATACATTGACCCTTGATATTGGAGTTACCATATCATCTTGTTTTCTTGTCCAAATATACCATCCGTAAATGCTCATTATGAAATAATAGGCATTAATCATCATATCTCCAAGTAGGACCCATTTATAAAGAAGGTAAATGAAAATTGAAGTGGATATCATTCCTGTAGGATATACCAGAATATTATTATTTTTTGAAAACCAAACACTTAATAAACCAAATACAACAGCCGTAACTTCAAAAATAATATCGAAAGTTTGATACTGAGAATATTGTTCAAATAATGAATTAAAAATTTGGTACATAGTTACTTCTATCTGATTTAATAATTTTCATATTCATAATGATATTTTCAGAATTCAAAAAAGTATTATAAATTTTTTTATTTAAAAACCTCATAACCTCATTTAAATCTCCATAAATTTGAGTACTTAAAGGAGTTTCAATAATTTTAAATTCCGATTGACGCAAAGATTTAATAAAATCCTTAATAATTGATTCATAATGATCACTAAGCGGAGTTAATGTTAATTCAACTGAAATTTTCATATTATTTTATTTGAATAGCTACTGAACAAATGTATTGTGAAAAATTTATTATTTCAATACTATAATATTCTATTAAATCATTTTTATAAATCTTAACAATTGCTTTATCGAAATCATCATTAATTGATTGAATTATAATATTTTCTTTAAAGTTAATACTTGGAAATCCAAAAGCCTTAAAAACAGCTTCTTTAACAGTCCATATTTTAGTTATATTTCTAATGTTAGCCTTTTTTATAAGATTAAATTCAAAAGCAGAAACAAATTTATTTGAAATATTTAATACTTTAGGACGAAGTTTTTCTATATCTAAGCCTACTTTGTTTGGACTAACAACTAACCCACAATAATTAAAAGAATGACTAATAGAAATATATTGATTATTTAAAATAGGTTTACCGTTAATATCATATGACAGCTCATCATTTTTGATCTCTAATAATTTTAGAAGGTTTTGAACTCCTAAAAACTGTTTTCTTTGAATATTGGATTTTATTTTTTTTAATCTTGATTTAGAATAATCAGTTAAAATTATCGAGCTTATTAGTTCAGATTCAGACTCATTAATATTCCATAATAATAAACGACTATTGTGAAGATCTGGGGAATTATAAATAGGCATAGTTCAATATATTAAACTATTGGGACAAAATAAAAAATATGATTTTGCTTATGCCTCGAACGGAACTACAGAAACAAAGGACTTGTTATCTTTTTTCTTAGTAAATTTCACTAAACCATCGACTCTTGCATGTAGGGTGTGGTCTTTACTTACGTAAACATTTTCTCCAGCCTTGTGAGCAGTTCCTCTTTGTCTAACAATGATGTTGCCAGCAATTGCTGCCTGACCACCAAATATTTTAACACCAAGTCTTTTAGATTCTGATTCTCTACCGTTTTTCGAACTACCGACACCTTTTTTATGAGCCATATTATAAAGATTTAATTAAGCTTTTTTTGTTGTTTTTTTAGCAGCTGGCTTCTTGACAGCTGGCTTCTTAGCAGCTGGCTTCTTGACAGCTGGCTTCTTAGCAGCTGGCTTCTTAGCAGCTGGCTTCTTGACAGCTGGCTTCTTGACAACTGGCTTCTTGACAGCTGGCTTCTTAGCAGCTGGCTTAGATTCTTTAACCTCTACTTTATCTTCTGATTTAAGTTTAGCTCCCTTTTCAAGGATTTTTTCTACCATAATTTCAGTTAAAAGTTGACGATGACCGTTTTTAACTTTGTAACCTTTTCTTCTTTTTTTCTTAAAAACTATTACTTTATCATCTTTCAAGTGCTTTAAAATTTTAGCTTCAACAGCAGCCCCTTTGATTGATGGGGTTCCTAAAATAACTTTTCCAGAATTGTCAAGCAATAGTATGTTATCGAAAGTTACTTTAGAACCTTCTTTTCCTTCAAGTCTGTTAAGAAATACTTTTTGATCTTTTTCGACTTTGACCTGCTTCCCTCCAATTTCTACTATTGCATACATAATATTATTTTAATCAAAAACGTTTGCAAATATACAAGGATTGATCATATAACACAATAATTTTATGAATAATACTTTATGAGTTAAATTATCGAAGATAATATAGCTTAAAAATATAATTTATAGATTTGCGATTATAAATTTACATTATGAATAAAAAAATTTTCTCTCTAATTGTCGGAATTTTAATTTCTATTACTAATTTAAATTCTCAATCTGTAGAATTCGAAAAATACACATTAAAAAACGGGTTAGATGTAATACTTCACAAAGATAATTCAGCACCTGTTATTACTACATCTGTAATGTATCATATTGGAGCGAAAGATGAAAATCCTAAAAAGACGGGATTTGCTCATTTTTTTGAACATTTGCTTTTTGAAGGATCTAAAAATATTGATCGTGGTCAATGGGATGTTATTGTAAATTCTAATGGTGGAATGTATAACGCTAACACTACATCGGACAGGACATACTATTACGTAGTTTTTCCCTCAAATAATTTAGAGTTATCATTATGGTTGGAATCTGAAAGAATGCTTCATCCTGTAATAAATCAAATTGGAGTAGACACTCAAAAAGAAGTTGTAAAAGAAGAAAAAAGAAGAGCAGAAAATGGTCCTTATGCAAAAGTATTTGATGAAGTTCAAAAAGAACTTTTTAAAGTTCATCCCTATAAAGGTTCTGTAATTGGAGAGATGGATCATTTGGATTCAGCTACCCTTGAAGATTTTGAAGCATTTAATAAAAAATTTCATAATCCAAATAATGCTGTTCTTGTAGTAGCAGGTGATATAGAAATTAAAAACACAAAATCATTAATAGAAAAATATTTTGGTGAGATTAAGGCTGGTAAACCAATTGTTAGAAAATTAATTGAAGAAGATCCTATTGAGGAAACAATTTTTAGTGAAGCGTTCGATGAAAATATTCAAATTCCAGCTAATATTTTGGCTTATAGAACCCCCTCTATGAAGACTAGAGAATCTAGGGTCTTTGATATGATTTCAACATATTTAAGTAGCGGACAAAGCTCTGTTTTGTACAAAAAATTAGTTGATGAAAAAAAGATGGCTCTTCAAGTATTTGCCGGAAACAATTCTCAAGAAGATTATGGCATTTATTTAATTGGTGGGTTACCATTAGGTGATACTAAACTTTCTGATTTAACTATTGAAATAGACGATGAAATTGAAAAACTTAAAAGTGAATTAATTTCTGAAAGAGATTTCGAAAAAATTCAAAATATTTTTGAAAGTCAATATGTAAGTTCTAATTCAACTATTCAAGGAATAGCTAATTCTCTAGCCAGATATCATGTTTTATATGGCGATGTAAATTTAATAAATAATGAAATTGACATCTACAGATCAGTAACGAGAGAAGAAATTCAAGAAGTGGCCAAATTGTATCTCAATAAAAATCAAAGGTTAGAATTAAAATATTTACCAAAAAACAATCAATAAAATGAAAGAACTATATATAAATTTATCTCTGTTATTATTCCTAACATTCTCTTTTGGACAAGTTGACAGATCTGTTATGCCTGTTTCTGGCCCAACTCCTTCAATTAAATTAGGAACTCCGATTGAATTTGAATTAAAAAACGGATTGAAAGTTTTGATGGTAGAAAATCATAAACTGCCAAGAGTTTCTGTTAATTTATTAATTGATAATCCTCCTATTGCAGGCAGCTCAAAAAACGGAGTATATTCAATGACTTCTAGTATTCTTGGAAAAGGAAGTAATTCCATTCCAAAAGATGATTACATAGAGGAAATTGATTTCCTTGGAGCCTCTCTAAATATAAATGCCGGAGGAGCTTTTGCATCTTCACTGTCAAGATTTTTTCCAAGAATTTTAGAAATGATGGCAGATGGAGCGTTAAACCCATTGTTTTCATCTGAAGAATTTGAGAAAGAAAAAGCTAAAACTCTTGAGGGTATAAAGGCTAATTCTAAAAATGTTGCTCAGATAGCGAGACGAGTTGAAAGTATATTGGCATATGGTAAAAACCATCCTAATGGAAAATATACGAGTGAGGAATCAATTAACAACATATCGATTGAAGATGTTAAACTTTTTTACAAAAAAAACTACATTCCAAATAATGCCTATTTAATTATTATTGGAGATTTTAACCCAGAAACTATAAAAAAAATGGTTAAAAAACTTTTTTCTAAATGGAAAAAAGGAAAGTTAGAACCAACTATTTGGGAAAATCCAAAAGAAGTAAATGAACTTAACTTAAATTTTGTAGACGTTCCAAATGCAATTCAATCTGAGGTTGTTTTTCAAAATATCGTAGATCTATCAATAAAAGATCCTGATTACTTTCCAGTTTTGGTTGCCAATAAAATTTTAGGAGGAGGCCCTGAAAATAGATTAGAACAACAAATTAGAGAAGTGAAAGGTTACACCTACGTTTCAAGATCTTCAATTGGTTCAAGTAAATACACAAAATCTAGATTTAGAGCTTACACATCTACCAGATTCCAAGTGACAGATAGTGCAGTGGTTGAGCTACTAAATGAAATTAGTAAAATACGAACCTTTGATGTTAGTGATAAAGAATTATCTGATGTTAAAGCTAAATATGTCGGTAACTTTGTATTGGCCTCTGAGAGTCCATCTACAATCGCTAATTATGCCCTAAATATTAAAACACAGGGACTAGATAAAAATTTTTATAAGACCTATTTAGAAAATATTGACAAAGTAACTAAGGAAGATGTAATTAGAGTTGCAAATAAATATTTTCTAATAGATAAAGGACAAGTTATTGTAACTGGTAAGGGAAGCGAGTTGATTGATAAACTTGAAAAAGTAAGTTTTAACGGAAATATTGTCCCTATCTCATACTATGATAAATACGGAAATAACATTAAAAAGCCTGTTTTCAAAAAAGAAATTAGTGAAGGAATTAGTGTTAAATCTATATTTGATAATTATTTAATTTCTTTAGGTGGGGTTGAAAAATTGAATGATATTAAAAGTATAACAACCATTGCAAGTGTAACAATTCCCAATGCTCCATTTTCTCCAAAAGCAGAGATTAAACAAAAATATCCTAATATGAATTCTATGGTCATGTCTGTTGAGGGTATGGGTACTATGATGTCTTCAAAATTTGATGGAGATAATGGATATGTTGAGCAAATGGGTCAAAAAATTCCTTTTGAAAAAGATCAGATTGATTCTGAAAAAGAAAAATTGGGATTCTTTGAAGAATTATATCTTGATCCAAAAAACATGGAATTGATTAGCTTAATTCCTATGGATGGTAATGATTTATACAAGGTAAAGGTTAAAGAAAAATCCTTTAGATATTATGATTCTAAAACTAGTTTACTAGTTATGACTGAAGAGACTGTTAGCCAGGGTAATAATGACATTACATCCACCACGAAATTTAATGATTACAAAGAAGTGGATGGAGTTTTATTTCCTTTTAAAAGAGAAATATCTACTGGTCCGCAAAATATCATTTTTGAAATTAAATCAATAAAATTAAATGATGATATAAAAGATAGTTTTTTCAAGTAATTTTTGATTTTCTGTTAGCTAAGTAAACACCAATTAAAATCACAAATGTTGCAAAAAACTGGCTGCTATTAATAGACTCCCCATCAAGGACTCCCCACATTATTGCTACAATTGGCAAAGTGTAAGTTACCGACGACGCAAAAACTGGTGAAGCTATTTGAATGAATTTATTAAATAAAATTTTGGCGAAGGCACTTCCAAAAATAGAAAGCACAATTATATAAAATAATGAGTTTTGGACTTCTTGACTTTCAACAATATCAATATCAAAAAAACCGGAATAAAAAAGAATAATTATTGAAGGAGGTAAAATACATATGAAATTTCCTAGCGCAATGGATATGGCTGGAACCTCTTGTAAATGAGCTTTTAACATATTAACTGAAATTGCATAACAGATTGAGGCAATAATTATAAAACCAACAAATAAAAAGTTTTGATCTGGATTGATTGTTGAACCTTCGTAAATAAGCATAAAAGAACCAATAAGTCCAATAATTACCCCTAAAATCTGTTTTGAATCAATAATAAATTTATAGAATCCCACACCTATTATTAGTGTTGCTAGAGGAGTCAGAGAATTCAATATAGCAGCCACACCGCTATCAATTTCTGTTTGGGCAAAAGCAAAGAAAAAAGAAGGAAAAAAAGACCCAATATATCCGGTAGCAAAAATCCATTTCCACTTATCTTTAGGGATCTTCTTAATTGAATTAAAGCCTACAATAAATAAAATAAGTGTTGTGAAAACAACTCTTAAACCACCTAATTGTAATGGAGTTAGTCCTATTAAAGTTTTTTTTATTAATATGTAAGAGCTCCCCCAAATTAAAGACAAGGCGATTAAATAAATCCATTTTTTATTATTGATTGACATTAATAAAATTTATTTATTTCCATTTGAAAGTCTCAATAATTTTTTTGATATCATTTTTTACATAACTTATTGAAGGCAACAGAGAATCATAATTTGGTTTAGATTTAAAGTATAGTGAACCAGTGATAAAATTTGATAATGAATCTGTTACATAAAATTGAATATTGGAAGGAGCGTCTCCTATAAAAGAATAATATAATGCATATACTTTTTTCTGATAATCATTAAATTCACTAGTCGTTATTTTTGAAACCTTTGAAGAATTATCAATAATTTTTTGATCAAAATCATTTTTAATTAAATCTAAATTATCATTCATTTTGATATTTGAAATAAAAAGTTCTGCTTTTAATTCCTCATATTCAATTTTAGCATTGCAATTTAAATCAAAATTTATTTTGGAATTCATATTTAAATCAAATGAATAAAAACAATCACTTTTTATAGATTGGTAATTAGGAATAGTAAATTGATGAGCAAAGTATGCTTTTTTCTTTGGCAAGTCTATTTGCTCACAACCTAATAGTAAAAATAAAATTGGTAAAAATTTATACATTATTTTTTAAAGTAATTTTTATTTTTTTTATTCTTTTTCTGTCTATCTCTTTAATTATAAATTTTATATTATCTATTTTTAATTCAGACCCTTTTTTGGGAAAATAACCTATTTGTTCTAAAATAAAACCAGCAATAGTTTCAGACTCTCCTTTTTTATTCTCAAACTCTGATTCATCATTAATATTAACTACTCTGTAAAGATCTTTTAAATTAGTCTTCCCATCAAAAATATAATTGTTTTCATCAATTTTAGAATATGATATCTCGTCCTGAAAAAAGTCGTCACTCAACTCACCAACTATCTCCTCGACAATATCTTCCATTGTAATAATTCCGGAATTTCCACCGTACTCGTCTACTACTAATGCTAAGTGAATTTTTAATTGCTGAAACTCTTTTAGTAAATCATCTAATTTTTTATTCTCTGGTACAAAATAAGGTTCTCTTATCAATTGAATCCAATCAAAATTTTTTTTATTCAAATGCGGAAACAGATCTTTTAAATAAATTACTCCTACCACTTTATCAATTTTTTCTTCAAAAACAGGAATTCTAGAGTAACCTTTTTTTCTAACTTGACTTATTAATTCATCAAAACCTATGTTAATAGGAACTGAAAAAACGTCGATTCTAGGCCTCATTACCTGTCTAGTTTCAATACTTCCAAAAGAAACAATTCCTTTGAGAATTTTTTTCTCATCTTTAGAAGTCTCATTTTTATCTGTAAGATCTAACGCATCCGAAAGCTTATCGACAGAGAGATTTGTAGATTTAAAGACTAATTTTTTTTGAATAAATTCAGTCATTTTACTCATAGGAATTGTTAGAAAAAAGAAAATATATTTATCTAAAATTTGGATTGGCAATGCCATTCTTTTGGAAAAAGAAATGGGGTTTCTATTTGCATAAACTTTAGGTAAAATTTCACCAAATAAAAGAATTATCATAGTAATAATTCCTACCTCAATTATAAAATTCACCCAAAAGGGGAAAGAATCAAAATACAACACATCTCCAAATGAAGAAAAGAGTAAAACAATAGCAATATTTATAAAATTATTTGAAACTAAAAGTACAGCCAGTAATCTTCGGGGATTATTTCTTAAATTATGAATTAAATGTAAGCTCTTGTTATCAGATGAAATAGCTTTTTTTAAATCAGTTGTAGTTAACGAAAAAAAAGCTACCTCAGAACCAGAAATAAGAGCTGAGCATACCAATAGAATTATTATCAGTACAACCTTAAAAACTATAGCGTAGGTGTTTAAAAATAAAAGTATGTTAATTAGAATTAATTGAGTATCCAATTTTACTTTAAAAGATTGATCTAAAATGGTAAATCATCAGCATCATTATTTTGATTTTCAGGGGGACTGACTTGACTATTCTCCTGATTAGAATTAGTGTTTAAATCGTTTTTTGTTGATAGAAAGTTAAATTCAGAAACGTGAATCTCGGTTGAATATCTTTGAATCCCGTCCTCAGATTGCCATTTTCTAGTTTTAATTTTACCTTCAACATAGATTTTATCTCCTTTTTTTAAATATTTTTCACATACTTCGGCTGCTTTATTTTTTACAACCACATTATGCCACTCAGTATTAGAAATTTTTTCTCCAGTAGCTTTATTATTATAAGTCTCATTTGTAGCAATTGGAAATCTCCCAATACAACCTCCTCCATCAAAATGATGCATTTTTACTTCATCTCCTAAATTTCCTATTAACATTACTTTGTTTAATGAACCGCTCATCTGTTTTTGTTTTATAGTTTAAATATACGAAAAAGCAAAGATTACCAATTAAATTTAAGAAGGAAATTAGAAATTGGTTTTGGAAAGGGATACAAGTTTAAATCTAAAATATCTATTTGATCTTTATTGATTTTTTTTACATTAATTAACCAGAAACTGTAGTGAATTTTTTGATGAGAGAGCTTATGACAAAAACTTTTATTTTCAAATAGAACTAATTTTTTTTTAGAATTATCAAGATATTTTATTTCTTTTAATTGATCAACTATTGTCTCTTTATTAGCTAAACTATTTGTCTCAATTAGAGGAAATTGATACAGGTTTTTCCATATGTCTTTACCAGTTCTTTTTTCTAATATCGTTTGGTGATTGCAAGATTTTATTACTATAAAATTAAAAAACCTTTCTCTTATTTTTTTCTTAATATTTTTTACTGGAAATAAAGTTACTTCGCTTTTTAAAAAAGCATAACATTTCTTTTTTAAAAAGCAATTTGCACAGTTCGGAGAACTAGGTTTACACACCAATGCTCCATATTCCATTATTGCCTGATTAAAATCTGATGGGTTGTTTTTTGAGATTAATTTCAGAGCTATACTTCTAAATTCTTTGTGAGATTTATTGGTATTAATGGCAGTTTTTATTCCTATTAATCTGGATAAAAACCTATAAACATTACCATCAACTACCGGATTAATTGCATTTACTGAAAAAGAGCTGACTGCACTAGCAGTATAATCGCCTATCCCAGGTAATTTAATAAGTTCTGAATAATTTGAGGGAAAAACGCCTTTAAATTCATTTACAACAATTTTAGCAGCTTTATGTAAATTTCTAGCTCGGCTGTAATAACCTAATCCCTCCCATAGTTTTAGAACCTCTTGTTCCGATGCTTGGGCTAATTTAATTACGTCTGGATATTCATTCACAAAATTGATGTAGTATGGAAGCCCTTGAGCAATTTTTGTTTGTTGTAAAATAATTTCAGATAACCAAATTTTATATGGATCATTTGTATTTCTCCATGGAAGACTTCTTTTATTAATATCATACCATGCAATCAAATCTTTTGAAAAACTTTTAACATTGATTTTAGATAAATTTAAACGCAAATTAAATATGATTTTAGAATAAGATAAAAAATGAATTGTGAATATTAATTTATATATTTGGCAACCTAAAAAGTAAACATAAAAAAAATTAAGAATATGACCAAAGCGGAGATAGTGTCCAAAATTTCAAACAACTTAGGATTAGAAAAAAGTGAAGTTTTAGCAACTGTTGAAAATCTAATGCAGGAAATAAAAGGATCCCTAAATAATGGAGAAAATGTTTATTTGAGGGGATTTGGAAGTTTTATCGTAAAAAAAAGAGCTGAAAAAACAGGCCGAAACATTTCAAAAAACACAACCATAAGAATTCCAGCACATCATATTCCAGCTTTTAAACCAGCTAAAGTATTTGTCGACGGTGTAAAGCAAAACAATTAATTAAAAAAATATATTATGCCAAGTGGTAAAAAAAGAAAAAGGCACAAGGTAGCTACGCATAAGCGAAAAAAAAGAAGTCGAGCTAATCGACACAAAAAGAAATAATCAAATTATTTTTTTATGAACATTTATGTTCTTTGACATGAAGTTTATTTTGGTATTTGTTCATTACTATTTAATCTTCCCTGAATTATAAAATCCTGTGTATAATAGTATAACCTATTCATATTAAAACATGAATATTAAATCATAAATTGTGAGTAAAGAAATCATTATTCGATCGAATTCTACTGCAGTTGATTTTGCACTACTTAAAAACGGAAAATTAATTGAACTTCACAAACAAAATGATAGTAACAAGTTTAATGTAGGAGACATCTTTTTAGCCAGAACCAAAAAAACTATTTCTGGTTTAAATGCAGCATTTGTAAATGTTGGATATGAAAAAGATGCATTTTTACATTACCACGACCTAGGTCCAAAAATTCTATCATTAATTAAGTTCATTAAAGGTGTAAGCGCAGGTAAAATAAAGAATTTTTCCCTTGACAGATTTCATTTTGAATCTGAAATTGACAAGGAAGGGAGTATCTCCGATGTTATAAGCCCTAATCAATCTGTATTGGTTCAAATTATAAAAGAACCTATTTCTACAAAAGGTCCTAGAATAAGCTCAGAATTGTCCTTTGCTGGACGTTTTTTAGTGTTAGTTCCTTTCTCTAACAGAATATCTATTTCTCAAAAAATTGAGAGCAGAGAAGAAAAAAGCAGATTAAAAAGATTAGTTCAAAGTATCAAACCAAAAGGATTTGGAGTCATTGTTAGAACGGTAGCTAAAGATAAAAAAGTTGCTGAATTGGATAAAGATTTACAAAATTTATATGGTCACTGGATACAACTTTGTAAAAAAATAAAAGGATCTGAAATGCCTTTGAAAGTACAAAGTGAAATGAATAGGTCTTCATCAATTTTAAGAGATATTTTTAACGACTCCTTTACTGGAATATATGTTAATCAAAAATCCATGTATTCAGAGATAAAAGATTACTTAAAGCAAATTGCTCCTAAAAAGCAATCTATAGTAAAACTTCATCAATCTGATACTCCAATATTTGAACAATACGGAGTAGAACGTCAAATCAAAACAGCTTTTGGAAGGACTGTAACAATGAGTAAAGGTGCTTACCTGATAATAGAGCACACAGAAGCCCTTCATGTTATTGACGTAAATAGTGGAAATAGATCAACCAAAGCAAAAAATCAAGAAGAAACTGCACTAGAGGTTAATTTAGTAGCAGCTTCGGAAATTGCTAGACAATTAAGACTTAGAGACATGGGCGGAATTATAGTAATAGACTTTATTGATATGACTAGCCCCGAAAACAGAAAGAAACTCTTCGATCACTTTAAAAGTGAAATGGACTCGGACAGAGCAAAACACAAAATTCTTCCTCCTAGTAAAATTGGTTTAATTCAAATGACAAGACAAAGAGTTAGATCAGAAATGGATATAAAAACAAAAGAATTAAATCCTAATACTAATGGAACAGTGGAAGCTCCAATTGTTTTAATTGATAAAATTTCCAATAAATTAGAAAAAATCTTAAATAACAAAAAGTACGACGATAAGAAACTAGTTTTACATTTGCATCCTTTTATAGCTGCATATGTTAAAAGTGGTTATCCATCTATTAGATCAAAATGGTATTTTGATCATAAAAGATGGGTTAAAATTATCCCAAGAGATGCTTACACCTATTTACATTTTCGATTCTTTGATAAAGAAGGTAAAATCATTAATGCATAAAAAAAAAGCGGCCCAGGGCCGCTTTTTTTTTGTTCTAAATTGTACTATTTTTCGTAAAAATGAGGAATCAAGATCTAACTGTTAAGGAAATTGAAGGAAAACTACAATATTATTGTTCTTACCAGGATAGATGTCACAAAGAAGTTAAAGCAAAATTAAAAAGCTTTAAAATTAGTTCTGATGAACTAAACGAGATAGTCTCTAATTTAATTAAGGATAACTATCTAAATGAATCTAGATTTTCAAAAAGTTTTGTGAGGGGAAAGTTTAATATAAAAAATTGGGGGAAAGTCAGAATAGTAAATGAATTGAAACTGAGAAATATTTCAATATATAACATAAATCTGGGTTTGAAAGAAATTGATGACCAGGATTACATAAATAAGCTTGAAGATATCTTTAATAAAAAATTATCATCTTTGAGTAATCTAAATTCTAATTTGAAAAAGAAAAAAATTATTTCTTATTTATTATATAGAGGCTGGGAAAGCAACTTAATATATTCAAAAGTAAATGAAATATAGCTTAAAAGTACTCATTACGATTCTAATTTTAAATTCATCATTTGGGTGTAAAAAAAATGTTGATTTAATTATATATAATGCTAATATTTATACTGTAGATGATAACTTCAACGTTGCAGAGGCCGTAGCTATCAAAAATGGATTGTTTTATGATATAGGAGAAAACGATATTTTAAAAAAATATAATACTAAGGAATCCTTGGACCTCAACGGATCTACTGTTTTACCTGGACTAATTGATGCCCATTGTCATTTTTACGGCTTAGGCTTAAATCAACAAGAAATTGATTTAGTTGGTACTAAATCTTTTGATGAAATACTTTTTAAATTAAAATCACAATCAGTAGAAAATAAAACAGTTATTAAGGCTAGAGGTTGGGACCAAAATGATTGGGACATTAAAGAATTCCCAAATAAAGACCAATTAGATGTCCTTTTTCCCAATACCCCTGTAGTTTTAGAAAGGATAGATGGACATGCCTACTTGGTTAATCAGAAGGCCTTAGATATGGCTCAAATTAGTACGGCAACCAAGTCAAATAATGGCACCTTATTGAAAAAAAATGGAAAACTCACTGGAGTATTAATTGATGGGCCCATGAGTTTAATTGATAATGTAATTCCTGAACTATCAAAAACCGAAAAAATACAGGCACTATTAGATGCTGAAAAAATATGTTTTAAGAACGGTTTGACCACTGTTGATGATGCTGGTTTATCTAAAGAAATTATTCTTTTAATTGACAGCTTACAAAATAAGAAAGATTTAAAAATGAGAATATATGCTATGATCAGCAACTCAGAAAAAAATCTTGATTATTTCCTTAATAGAAAGCCAATTAAAACAGAAAAATTAAATGTAAGGTCTGTAAAAGTATATGGTGATGGGGCGTTAGGATCAAGGGGAGCAACTTTAAAATTTCCATACCACGATGATAAAAAAAACTATGGTAAATTAGTTACAGACCCTGAAAGTCTTAAAAAATTAGCTAGCAGAATAGCTGATGCCAACTTTCAAATGAATACTCATGCGATAGGAGATTCAACTGTTAAATTGTTATTAAATACATATTCCAAAGTTTTAGAAAAAAAAGTGGATCCTAGATGGAGAATTGAACATTCTCAAATAATAGATTTACAAGACATGGAGGGTTTTAGTAATAAAATTCTCCCCTCTGTTCAACCAACTCACGCTACAAGTGATATGTACTGGGCTGAAGACAGGGTTGGCCCTTCAAGAATTGATGGGGCATATTCTTATAAAGCTTTATTAAATGAATCTAATGTAATTGGACTAGGAACTGATTTTCCTGTAGAAAAAGTTAATCCATTTCACACTTTTTATGCAGCTGTTGCCAGGAAAGATTTAAGCGGTTACCCTGACGAAGGGTTTCAATTTCAAAATGCACTTTCAAGAGAAGAAACCTTAAAAGGAATGACCATTTGGGCTGCTTACTTAAATTTTGAGGAAGGAGAAAAAGGAAGTATTGAAAAAAATAAATTTGCAGATTTTATAATTGTTGATAGGGATATCATGAAAGTTGATATAAAAAAAGCTGCAAATACCACAGTACTAAAAACATATCTTTCTGGAGAATTAGTCTATTCCAATACTAAAACCAATTAAGAAAGTTCTTCCAGGCATTGGAACTAGGTTTGTTTCAGAATATTGCTCGTCTAAAATATTGTTAACATAAATAAATATTTTCTTCTTAAACATTATTTTAGAGTCTAACACACTATAATTTGATTTATCTGTTCTCTGGGCATATTTGTAAAGAACAGAATGATTTATATTCTTTGAATAATTTAGATTTACGCTAGTGGTCAAATGGTGTTTGAGAGAATTTAATGAATATCTTGAAAAATTAATATTACTTACATAATTATCGTCTTTAATATTAGTATAACCAATTGTAAAAGAATTTGTATTTGAAAGGGTGTGTTTACTCATGAAATTATATAAAAAATCAAATTCAATTCCCTTAGTTTTTAACGAACCTATATTAACTGCTTTCCATAAGTCATTTTCGTTCTCTTTAGCATAGTCAATTATATTTTTAGCATCTCTATTGAACAAAGAAGCCGAAAACTTAAGGTTAGAATTGATGTATTTTATTCCAAACTCAGATGAAATTGCTGATTCTGGATTCAAATTTTCATTTCCAAGAGTTGTTCTGTCACTGTAATATAAATCAGTGTAAGTTGGAATTCTATAGGTCTTACCAATATTACTGTATATTTTAAAATTGGAACTAAAATCAAACCCCAAATCTATTCCGGGAAAAGAATGAAAAGACATGTCTGAAAAATAACTTATTGCTAAACCTGGAGAAACGACTAATTTTTGATCTAATAATTTGAAGGTATGGTCAATAAAAAAATTAATAGTAGTTCTATCGTGTTCTCCTAAATTATTACTAGAAATGTTTACAGTTGATATATCTAGTCCAAAACCACTTACACCAGACTTAGAAAAATACGAACCACTTAATTCTGCCGAAACCTTGTTGGTTTTGTGAAGGTTTCTATATACTGCGGGATTATCTCTAATATAAATGTATTCATCTTGACCTCGTCTCCAATATAATTTGGGAGTGATGGATAGTTTTTTAGAATTTATCGTTGT
>QOPV01000024.1 GCA_003331265.1 Cryomorphaceae bacterium
AACTACTCCTAAAATTTCATTTTTTTGTAAATTAAAAGAAATGTTTTTTAAAATAGATGAGTTTCCGATAGTAACACTGAGATTTTTTACTGAAAGAATGTTAGAAGACTTCAATTTTTACAAATTAATCATTTTAAAAGCTTCTTCAATGTAGGCTTTTTCTTCTGTTTTCTCTTCCATCCTACCAAGACGAACAATAATTATATTTTCATTTGGGAATACTATAACATATTGACCTAAATGCCCTCTCATAGTGAAATAGTTTTTTTCTTCAAATTTTCCAAGCCAAAATCCATAACCATATTCAGGACTAGAGGGAAATCTAGCATTTAACGACTTTTTTACAAAAGATGAATCTAACAAGGGCTTATTTTTCCAGACTCCTTTATCTTTATAAAGTTTTCCAAATCTGGCAAAATCTCTTGCGTTTGAATTAAAACAGCAGTAGGCTTTTTCTGTATTGGTTTTTATATTATCCACTTGCCAGAGGGCTTTGCTTTCTGCACCCATAGGATTCCAAAACCAGTCATATACAAGCGAAGATAATTTTCTTTTAGTAGCCTTTTCAATAGTCATTGCTAGAAGCTGAGTGTCGCTGCTTAAATACTCAAATGATTGTCCTGGCTTTTTTATTATTGGTCTGGACTTTATTAGTTTATTAAGGTTACTGCCTACGTATGCTCTTGCAGTTACTCCAAATATATTCGTATAACTTTCGGTCCATTTCATTCCAGAAGACATACTAGATAAATCGCCAATAGTTAAATTTGAGGCATGACCTTTATTATATTGTGGAATAAAAGTGCCGACCTTATCGTCGATACTACTGAAATAACCCTCTTGAATTGCTCTTCCCATAGTAGCTGAAACTATACTTTTTGACATTGAGAAAGAATTACTAAATGAGCTTTTATTATAACCTTCAAAATACTTTTCATACCATAATGAGTCATTTTTAATTATTAAAAATGCAATTGTTCCAAGCGACGAGTTTTTTAAATCTAATTTACTGGTAGAATTTGTTTTATTATAGTTTTTATGAACCGGCCAAGGCTGTGGATTTTCACTTTTAGGAATTTCTATATTATCAAAATATTTATAATCTGTTATGTCTGCTTTTGTTCTTTGGATTTTATAAATAGTGCTTATAAGTTCAGATAAATAGACAATGTCCGACCTAAAGTTGAAACTTAAAAAAATCAATAAAACAGCCAGTATCAGACCAAA
Source organism: Cryomorphaceae bacterium (assembly GCA_003331265.1). Taxonomy (GTDB): domain Bacteria; phylum Bacteroidota; class Bacteroidia; order Flavobacteriales; family Flavobacteriaceae; genus MAG-121220-bin8. The sequence goes on from QOPV01000024.1 coordinate 1,228, forward strand.
TTTGTTTTTCATATAGTGCTAATGTATCAAAAATTTAAGAGATTAATTTTATAGCATCTTTAACGAAATATGAGGCAATCATATTAGCTCCAGCTCTTTTAATTGAAATTAATTGCTCCATCATAACTTCGTTATGGTTTATCCAATTTAATTTAGCAGCAGCTTTAAGCATAGAATATTCTCCACTGACTTGATATACCGCCAATGGAGTATTAGTAGAATCTCTTATTTCTCTAACTATGTCAAGATATGCTATTCCAGGTTTAATCATTATTATATCAGCACCTTCATTAATGTCTGCATGGGCCTCGTTGATTGCTTCTTTTCGATTTGCAGAATCCATTTGATATGTTTTTTTATCTCCAAAACCTGGCTTAGAATCTAAAGCATCTCTAAATGGTCCATAAAAAGATGAGGCATATTTAGCTCCATAACTCATTATACCCGTATTAAAAAAACCGTTTTTTTCTAAAGTATTTCTAATTGATAAGACTCTTCCGTCCATCATGTCGCTAGGCGCAACAATGTCTGCTCCAGATTTAGCATGTGATAATGCCATTTTTGAAAGAACTACATTTGTTTCGTCATTCAATATTTGCATCCCTTTAACAATTCCATCATGTCCATATTTTGAATATGGGTCTAGGGCCACATCAGTCATTATCGTAATTTCAGGGACTAAATTTTTGATTTCTTTAATGGCTCTTTGCATTAATCCTTGTTCGTTGATTGCTTCAGAGCCTAAATTATCTTTAAGAGAATCGGGAACCTTTACAAATAATAAAATTGCCTGAACACCAATTGACCACAATTCTTTTATTTCTTTTTTTAAATTATCTAAACTGTAGCGAAAATAGCCAGGCATTGAAGAAATTTCTTCTTTTAAATTTGAGCCTTCTATTACAAATACAGGTGCAATGAAATCGTGCGGGTGAATAGAAGATTCTCTAACTAAATTTCTCAAAGATTCTTTTGACCTAAGTCGTCTGTTTCTGTTTAGTGGGTACATAATATTTATTATTTAAATCCAATTTTTTGGAGTTTTTAAAATCTTTAATAATTTTTCTTCCTGACTTCCTGATTCAGGTATTAAATTATAGTTCCAGTGTGCTTTTGGAGGCATGCTGATCAAAATACTTTCTATTCTCCCTTTTGTCCTTAGACCAAAAAGAGTTCCTTTGTCATGTAAAAGGTTAAACTCAACATATCTCCCTCTTCTAATTTGTTGCCACTTTAATTGTTTGTCGCTAAAACCCATATCTTTTCTTTTTTCAATGATAGGACAGTAGGATTCTAAAAAAATATTTCCTAAATCAGTAATAAATGAAAACCAATTTTCAATAGACATTTTATCATTTTCTCTACAATAATCAAAAAATAACCCACCCACGCCTCTTGCTTCGTTCCTATGCGAATTCCAAAAATACTGATCGCATTTTTTTTTGTAATTCTGATAAAATGTTTCATTGTATTTATCACAAATTTTTTTACATGATTTGTGAAAGTGTACAACATCCTCATTAAATATATAGTAAGGTGTTAAATCTAATCCCCCTCCAAACCAACTATCTTTCAGCTTATTATTTTCATAAAGTTCAAAGTATCTTAAATTAGCATGAAAGGTAGGTGCCATTGGATTTCTAGGATGTAAAATAAGGCTAATGCCACATGCAAAAAAATCAGATTGATTAGTTTTGATTAGCTCTGCCATAGAATGCGGAAGTTCTCCGTAAACTTTAGAAACATTTACACCTGCTTTTTCAAAAACATTTCCATTTTCCAGAACCATTGTTAAACCACCACCTCCTTTTTCTCTCTTCCAATTATCCTTTTTGAATTTAGACTTACCGTCTAATGTTTCAATATGACTCGTAATAGACTCTTGCAGTTTATCAATGTAAAGAGAAAATTTATTTTTCATTTTATTGATATTCTTTTATTGTTTTTACAAATGTTTTAACATTTTCAACAGGTGTATTGGGTAAAATTCCATGGCCAAGGTTTGCTATATATTTATTTTTACCAAATTCATCTAACATAGATAAAGTTTGTTTTTTAATATCTTTTTTAGAAGAAAACAATCTACTAGGATCAAAATTTCCTTGAAGGGTAATGTTATTTCTTGTTAGATAGCGTGCATTTCTAGCAGAGCAGGTCCAATCAATTCCAATGGCAGAAGCACCAATTTTTGAATATGATGATAATGAATGCCAACATCCTTTTGGATAAATAATAATAGGAGTGTTTGCTTTTAAGGAATCACAAATCTCTTTAATATAGGGAAAAGAAAAAATTTGATAATCAAGGTGAGAAAGAACTCCTCCCCACGAATCAAATAATTGCACAGTGTTTACGCCTGAGCTAACTTTCTTTTTTAAATAGGTTATTGTTGCCTGAGTTATTTTTTTAAGCAGCCGATGTGCTAGTTCTGGATTTTTAAAACAAAAGTTTTTTGCCTTAGCAAAATTTTTGGAGCCACTTCCCTCAACCATGTAACAAAGAATTGTCCAGGGAGAGCCTGCAAAACCAATTAATGGCACTTCGTTATTAAGAGCTTTTTTAGTCATATCAATTGCTTGAAAAACATAATCTAATCTTTCTTCTATATTATAAATATCTAGGTTTTCAATATCAGATTCATCCTTAATCGGAAATTCTATGAAAGGGCCAAAATTATTTTTCATTTCAACATTAACACCCATTGCTTGGGGAATAACTAAAATATCACTGAATATTATAGCGGCATCTAATCCAATTTGTCTAATTGGCATCATGGTTATCTCGCATGCTAGTTCTGGTGTTTGGCACCTAGTAAAAAAATCATATTTCTCTTTCAACTTCATAAAATCAGGGAGGTATCTTCCAGCTTGCCTCATTATCCATACAGGTGGTCTGTGCAGGTCTTCCCCCTTAAGAGCTTTTAAGAATAAGTTGTTTTTAATTTTATCCATTTTTAAAAAAATTAATAGTTTGCTTTATTACGTTTTCAATCGAGGGTTTTTCGCAATAATGTATTTTACTGGAAAAATTTTTTGCAAAAGTAGAGGTGGTCTTTCCAATACAAAAACATTCTGAATTGTTTAATGTATTTTTTTTCATAAAGCTTTTTATTGCGCTAGGACTAAAAAACATGATTCCATCCACAGTGGAATTAATTTTTTCAGGAACGAGTTCTGTTTGGTATACAGCAATTTCATTTAGGTTAATTTTATTTGTATGGAAAAAATCACTAAAATCCTTATTTATTATTGAACCCCTACAAAAAACATATTTTCCATTTTTATCATTATTTATTATAAAATTGGCCAATTTTACTGAATTATTGCACGTTTTAATCACTTTTTGTCCATTTTTTACTAAAGCTAATTTTGTTTTTTCTCCTACACAGTAGTGAGGCATTTCATTACATTTTACTTTTTCATTTGAAGAGTAAACCGCATCTACAGCATTTTTACTTGTAAAAATCCAACTAGCATTATGGCTTGGTAATTTAAAGTTTAGTGGTAATATTTTAATAAAATTATATTGCAATAATTCAATATTATTTTCCGAAAACATTTCAACATGCGCAGCATTCAATTTAATGGTAGATAAAATAGTAGTTTTTCGCATCTATGTAAGATTAGATTTTAGAATTTCATCTGCTCCCATTTTAAGAATTTTATTATAGCTTTTTAAACCAGCTGCCATATCATTTTTTATGTAATCAGAAATATCAGTTATTGAATTTTTATAATTTATTGAGCATATATTTGTTTTCAGTATTAGTTTTTCCCCCTTAAAGTATGCATGTGCAGATATTGGCATAGAACAGCCACCACCCATTAATTTTAAGAAAATTCTTTCTTGAGTCACGCAATGCATTGTTTCTTTACAATTAACTTTTTTTAATATTTCTTTTATTTTTTCTTCTTTTTCCCTTGTTGCTAGTGCTATTGTTCCTTGTGCTGCAGAGGGAATCATCCACTTTAGTTTCAACAACTCTTTTATATTTGTATCTAATCTTTCTAGTCCAGCTTGGGCAAAAATTGCACCATCCCAACGGTTTGTTTTTAATTTTTCTAATCTTGTATCTACATTTCCTCTTAAAATTTCAATTTTATGGTTAGGATATTTATTTAACCATTGACACTTCCTTCTAATACTGCTAGTAGCGATTATTAGTTTTTGTGAAAAGTCAATTTCCTTTTCTTTAAAAACTAGAACATCATATGGGCTATCCCTTTTAAATACACACCCTATTTTAATTCCCTTTGCAGGTTGAATTGGTATATCTTTTAAACTATGAACAGCAATATCAATTTCATTGTTCAATAATGCCTGGTCTAAGTTTTTTGTGAATATTCCCGTGACTCCAAATTCGTATAAAGGAGTTATTTGATTTAAATCTCCTTCTGATTTAATTTTAATTATTTCAGCAGGAATATTTAATTTTTCAAATTTATATTTAGCATGGTTTGCTTGCCAGAGTGCTAATTTACTGTCACGAGTTCCTATTCTAATGACATCATTCATTTGAGTTAAGTTGAAAAATAGTTCTAATAGATTCTAATTCTTCTTCAAACTCCTTACTTTCTTTTAGATGACTAGCAATTTGGTTAGTAATTTTTTGAATTAAATGTTCTCCGACCTCCGTTACATTTGCCTCATTGAAGTTATGAGATTTCTTTTTTAATACTTTTATTTTCTTTTCCTGAATTTGTTTAAATTTAGCCTTTAAAGCATTTACAGTTGGGGCATACTTTCTAGTTTCAACCCAATCCTCAAAATCTTTTTTAATTTCACTTATAATGATTTCTGCATCTGGGATAAATTGCTTTCTTTTATCTAAATTAATGTCGGTAATATTGGATAAGTGATCTAAATCTAAAAGATCAATATTAGGGTTCATTTTTAATTTTTCTTCAACATTTTTTGGTACAGAAAGATCTAGTATTAAAAGATTTTTTGAAAGAGAAATTATATCTTTTGTAATTGTTGGACTAGAAGATGAAGTAGCAACTATTAAAATATCTGATTTTGAAATTTCGTTTGAAATTTCAGAAATATTTTTTACAACGAGTTTGAATTTTCCAGCAATTTTTTTGGCTTTATCTTTAGTTCTGTTAATTAATGTGATTTGTTTGTTAGAAGTATGTTTAACCAAGTTTTCACAAGTATTACGTCCGATTTTACCCACTCCAAAAAGAAGTATTTTTTTATTTTTAAGATTGGTAACATTATCTAAAATATATCTAACTGCTGCAAATGATACTGATGTAGCACCAGACGAAAGTTTTGTTTCGTTTTTAATTCTTTTACTAGCCTGCATTACTGAACTAAATAATCTGTCAAAAAATGGATTTATTACTTTTAATTCTTTAGATAATTTAAAACTTTGTCGCATTTGAGCTATAATCTCAAAGTCTCCTAAAATCTGACTGTCAAGACCGGTACCCACTCTAAAAATATGATTGATTGCAGCTTCCCCATTGATGACGTATCCACAAGAGTTAAAATCTGACTCTGTTCCTAGGGAATATTTACATAAAAGTTTAATTAAAACTTTGTGATCATTCGAAATTGCATATATTTCTACTCTATTACAAGTTGAGTTAACAACTATTGATTCAATTCCTGAATTTTTAGCTTCTAAAATAAATTTTTTTGAAGATGACTTGTCTAGGCTAAACCTACCTCTAAGAGATGCGGAAGCTTTTTTGTAGCTAATCCCAATTACATGAAGGGATGGTTTTTTCAAGATAATATTGATATTTTTAATACCTCAAAAATAAGGCCCAATAAATAGAAAAAATAACCCTATAAGTTCTATAAATAACGATTAAAGAATTTTCATATATTTACATTGTTTTTTTATTAAAATTTTATAGTTTTACAGAGATTATTTTAAAAAGAAAATCATCTAATTTAGAACCCTTCTAAATAATATTGCAAATGGAAATTAAAGAAAAAAATATCGCAATAGGTGCCGTTCAAGATTTTCTAGTTGATGAAGGTATAATTTTCTTGAAACTTTCAAATAATAATGACCTTGAATCACTTTTTGATTATAATATCGATAAAAGCCATATCCAATTTCATTTTTGTTTGAAAGGTGATTCAAAGTTTCAATTTAACAATGGTTCTTATTCTTTTCCTGTAACCTCAGGAAATTCTATTTTATTATATAACCCTAATCAGGAGCTGCCAATTAAAGCTTCACTAGCTTCAAATAGTTTAGTTTTAAGCGTTTTAATTTCAATAAAAAAATTTCATAGTTTATTCTCAAATCAAGCCAATCAAATTTCCTTTTTGAATCAAGATAATATTGGTAATAAATTTTATAAGGAAAAAAAGCTAGCCCCAATGATTTCTGTAGTTTTAAATCAGATGGTTCAGCAGTCTGTGCATCAGAGTATGTATAAACTTTATTTAAGAGCTAAAGTTTTTGAACTCATGAGCCTTTATTTTAATAAAGATAAAGAAATGGATATTGAACAGTGCCCGTTTTTAGTTGATGACAAAAACATAAAAAAAATTAGAAATGCAAAAGAAATAATAATTTCAAGAATGACTGAACCACCAACTCTTACTGACCTAGCCACTGAGGTAGAGATTAGTTTAAAAAAACTAAAAGAAGGGTTCAAGCAGGTTTACGGCGCCTCTGTCTATGTTTTTTTATTAGATTATAAAATGCAAGTTTCAAAAAGGTTGCTTTCATCAGGAAATTACAATGTTAATGAGGTTGCTTTAAAAGTGGGTTACAGCACAGCCACTCACTTCATCAATGCGTTTAAGAAAAAATTTGGCACTACGCCAAAAAAATATTTAATGTCTCTATAAAATATGAAAGGAGTTTTATTAGTTAATTTGGGTTCTCCAGATAGCCCGGAAAAAAAAGATGTAAAAAAATATTTAAGACAGTTTCTAATGGACGAAAGAGTTATAGACGAGCCATTATGGCTCCGAACTTTACTAGTTAAGGGAATTATTTTAAATACTAGACCAAAAAAATCAGCAAAAGCGTATAAAAAAATATGGTGGGATGAGGGCTCTCCGTTAATAGTTTTGTCTGAAAGATTATTAAAAAAAGTTGATACAATGACATCTGTTCCTATTTCCCTAGCAATGCGATATGGAAATCCATCAATTTATAAAGGAATTAAAGAATTATCTGACAAGGGAGTTACTGATATTTTATTGATACCACTATACCCTCAACATGCTATGGCCTCCACTGAAACAATTTTAGTCCTAGCTGAAAAAATTAGGAAGGAGTCATTTCCTCAAATGAAGTTTACTAATTTACCAGCCTTTTATAATCATCCCGATTATATTAGGGTTTTATCCAACTCCATTCAAGATTATTTAAAAGGAAAAGATTGGGATCATCTTCTTTTTTCTTATCATGGTATTCCAGAGAGACACATTAGAAAAACTGATGTTACCGGTTCACATTGTAAAATAGATGGAAAATGTTGTAATATTTCCTCACCTGCCCACGAATTTTGTTATCGTCACCACTGTTATGAAACCACCAAAAAAGTTGTAGAATATTTAGAGATTAAAGAAGGAGCTTACTCATCCTCTTTTCAGTCAAGGTTAGCTGGTCAGCCCTGGCTTAAGCCCTACACCGATAAGGTGGTTGAAAATTTAGCCAAAAATGGAACTAAAAAAATGGCAATTGTAACTCCCGCATTTGTTTCAGACTGCTTAGAAACATTAGAGGAAATTGGCATGGAAGCTAAAGAAGATTTTATTGAAAAGGGTGGAGAGGAATTTCATGTAATACCTTGCTTAAATGACGATAATAATTGGGTTAAAGTTTTAAGCAGATGGATTGATGAATGGGCGATGTCTTAAACTAAATAAGTTATTTTGGAATATTATTTTTACATAAAATCTTTACATATTATATTCGTAGTAACTTGGTTTGCAGGCTTATTTTATACTCCAAGGTTATTTATTTATTTCATAGAAGCTTCAAAAAAGAAAAATCCTGACAAGAATATTTTGATGGAACAGTTTAAAATAATGATATACAGGCTTTGGTATATTATAACCTGGCCTTCTTCAATTTTGGCTACAGTTTTTGGTGTGTGGCTGTTAATTTTAGTTCCACAATGGATTGGGGAAAGCTGGATGATTGTAAAATTAGGCTTTGTTGTAATATTGATTTTCTATCATTTAAAGACGCATTTTATTCAAAAAGATTTAAGAAGTGATATTATAAAGTATTCTTCAAATTTCATGAGAATTTGGAATGAGGGATCAACTTTAGTGCTATTTTCAGTGGTATTTTTAGTTTCCTTAAAAAATAGTATAAATTGGACATACTCAATAATATCTTTAATATGTTTTGTTATAATTATATTAATTTTTACGAAACTTTATAAAAAAATTAGAGAAAAGCATGATAAAAAAATTTAAAATCAAAAGACATTTTTCTATTAGGTTTAGAATTTTTCTAGCGATGACTTTTCTAGTTATTATAGCATTTGGAGGTATAGCGTTATTAACAATTCCACAATATAAAGAACAGTCTAATAAATATCACGAGCAGCGATTAGAAAGAAAACAATCTCAGTTACAAAGAAGTATTTCTTACGTATTTCAAAATACACCCACGGGACTAAATGAGGCCGAGCTAGACTCGGTATTTAAAGAAAAAATATTTCAGATAGCTGATGTACAAAATGTTAATTTCAGCATCTATAGTTTGGATGGAAGACTATTGAATTCTACCTTATTAGATACAGTTAATAATAAAATTAATGATTCAATTTTAATTAAATTAAATCAAACTAAGGAATTAAATATTATTCAGAAAACAACGGTAAATAATGTTCAATACAGATCTTCATATTCGCTCATCTTAGATAATTTTTCTAACCCAATTTGGATTTTAAACTTACCTTATTTTGATGACGATAACTTAAACAGCTATGAGTTAAACTCCTTTATAACAATTTTTGGTCAGGTCTATTTTTTAATTTTAATTTTTGCTATTTTATTTTCTTATTTGATTTCCGTATACATAACAAAATCCCTTTCGGAAATAGGCAAAAAAATTAAACAGACCAGGTTAGGCAAAACCAACACAAAAATTCAAATTAAAGCAAGAAGTAAAGAAGTGAATATTTTAGTGGAATCTTACAATAAGATGGTGGGAATGTTAAATGATAGTGTTAAAAAATTATCTAAATCCAATAAAGAACAGGCGTGGAGAGAAATGGCCAAACAAGTAGCACATGAAATTAAAAACCCCTTAACTCCGATGAGATTAAGTATTCAAAGTTTTCAAAAGAATTTCGACAAAAATGATTCTCAAATCGAAAATAAATTAGATGAATTTATAAAAACATTAATACAGCAAATAGATACTATGAGTACTATAGCCTCTGCATTTTCAAATTTTGCAGAAATGCCAGCTCAAGAAGGTGGTAAGATTAATATAATTGAAACAACTGGATTAGCCTTAAAAATATTTAAAGAAAAACATATAATTTTTGATTCAGAATACAAAGACATACAAGTTGGTATAGACAGGACTCAGATGGTTAGAATTATTACCAATTTGATAAAGAATGCTGTAGAAGCCTGTGAATCATTAGATGATCCATTGATTCAAGTAAATATTAAGAAGAAAAAGAAAAATGTTTTGATTCATATTACAGATAATGGAGTGGGAATTCCTTTAGAAATTAGAAACAAAATTTTTGAACCAAATTTCACAACAAAGACAAGTGGAATGGGACTTGGGTTAGGAATGGTAAAAAACATTGTTAGTTCTTATGATGGAACTATCTCGTTTAAATCAAAAATTAACTCAGGAACATCATTTTTAATCTCCTTTCCAATTTACTCTGACTAAACTAGCAATAATCGTTATAAGCTTGTTTTAAATTCTGACTTATTATTTCGGACGATCTGCCCTCAATGTGATGTCTTTCCAACATATGCACAAGCTCACCTTTTTTAAACAGTGCTATACAAGGAGAAGAGGGAGGAAAAGGTATCATAAGTTCTCTGGCAGCATTTGTAGCCTCTTTGTCAACTCCAGCAAAAACTGTCAACAGTTCTGAGGGCACTTTATCATTATCCAAAGACTGTTTAATACCAGGTCTAGCATTTGCAGCAGCACAACCGCAAACTGAATTAACAATTAACACTGCGGTTTGACTATTAGATATACTATCACTCACTTGTTCAGTTGTCATCAAGCTTTTAAAGCCAATAGAAGTAAGTTCTTCTTTCATTGGCTTAATAATCTCTAGTGGATACATTTCTTATAATTTTTTTATAAAGATAATATAAACATCTAATAAAAGGAACATGTTTAAAATCGACTTTGTAAATTTGCAAAATAATTTTGTTTATGTCAAAATGGGTATTGGTTCTTTTAGGGTATACTTTTTTTAGATTTCCGGGGGCTTTAATAGGTTACTTTCTAGGGAGTTTGATTGATAGTACCAGTTCTAAAAAAAATAGTATTAGAAAAATATCTTCTCAAGATTTTGAGCTGAATCTTTTAGCTTTAGCATCCTTAGTAATAAAGGCAGATGGAAGGGTTTCTCAAGTAGAATTAGATTATGTTAGAAGCTATTTTGTTTCAGCATATGGGAAAAACAGGGCTAATGCCACATTTAAGATATTCAATGATAATATTAATAAAAAAGAAGTTTCTTCTATTAATATTGGCAGATTATTTAATTCAGTGTTGAAATATGAAAGTAGACTTCAAGTAATACATTTTTTATTCGGAATCGCAAAAGCAGATGGAAACGTATCATCTGCTGAATTACAAAAACTTTTAGAATTTTCTAACCTTTTGAAGCTTTCTACAGCGGATTTTGAGAGTATTAAGGCAATGTTTATAGATCAAGTTGGAGGAGCTTATAAAATATTAGAAATAGACAAGTCAGCCTCCAACCAAAAAATTAAAAAAGCTTACCGTGATTTAGCAAAAAAACATCATCCGGATAAAGTTCAGCATCTAGGAGCCGCCTATGTAAAAGCGGCCCAAGAAAAATTTCAAAAAATTCAAAAAGCTTACCAAAGAATTAAAACAGAACGAGGATTTTAAATCAGCTTTTTGTAGTTTTATTTAAATAATTTTATTGATGCTTGATTTGCTTTTTTATTTAGAAATAGGGTTTTTTCATGTATTAGATTGGAATGCTTATGATCACCTGCTTTTTTTAATGGCATTAACCATTCCTTTTTCTTTTAAGCAGTTCAAAACTGTATTTTGGATAGTTACTTTTTTTACTTTAGGCCATTCTGTTTCATTGTTTTTTTCTGCCTATGGAATTTATTCACCCCCAGAAAAAATTATTGAACTATTAATACCAATAACAATCGTAATTACGGGGATAAATAATATTTATAGGAGCAACTCTACTGTTTCTTATAACCTTTCAAGCTTTACAATTTCATTATTATTTGGATTGATTCATGGTTTTGGTTTTGGAAATTATTTTAATCAAATATCTTTCCCCTTAGAGTCTAAAATTAATCCTTTAATTGGTTTTGCTTTTGGAGTAGAAGCTTCGCAGCTTATTATTGTTTTAGGAATTTTGATTATTAATTTATTGATTGTTAAGTTGGGATCGATTAATTTAAGTAATTATATTAGAATTGTTTCTTCAATTATTATAGGCTTTTCTTTAAACATGATATTGAACTTAATATAAATAAATGACAAAAACTAAATATAAAAAACATGATATTGCTTATTTAAAAATGGCGTTAGAATGGGCAAAACTATCTTATTGTAAAAGAAGGCAAGTTGGGGCATTGATTGTGAAAAATAGAATGATAATTTCTGATGGATACAATGGGACACCTACAGGCTTTGAAAACATTTGTGAAGATGATGAAAACTACACTAAATGGTATGTTCTTCATGCGGAAGCAAATGCAATAATGAAAGTGGCTGCTTCAACTCAGTCTAGTCAAGGAGCGACATTGTATGTAACCTTGTCACCATGCAGAGAATGTAGTAAATTAATTTTTCAATCAGGTATTAAGAGGGTAGTATATCATAATGAATATAAAGATTCTTCAGGAATAAAATTTTTGAAAAAGGCTGGAATTGAAGTCACACACATAAAAAGTTTTTAATCTTTATTTTCTAATTTTTCTTTTATTTTACTGGAATATTGGAGTATCAACAAAAGAACAATTGCTACAAGGCAACCCAATACACCAATAATTGCCACTTTACCATCCTCACTTAAAAGGTTTTCGAAGTCTAGCTGATAGATATTAAAAACCAATAAGACGAGAGCAATTCCTAAAAAAATATAATTTTTCATAATTATTAAAATAAGCCTTGAATATTAGAGGTGAATAATTTTACTGCTATAGCCAATAATACAACTCCAAAAACTTTTCTGGTAATTTGAATTCCGTTTTGGCCAATAATTTTTTCTATTTTTTTTGATGTCTTTAAAACCAAGTAAATTAACATTACATTAATTATAATAGCAATAATAATATTTGGTGTAGAAAATTCAGATTTAATTGAAAGTAAAGTAGTTAGACTCCCTGGCCCAGCTATCAAAGGAAAAGCAAGTGGAAAAACTGAAGCGGTTAGAGTGGTATTTTCTTCCTCTTTGTAAAGAGTGATTCCTAAAATCATTTCAAGAGCTATAAAAAACAAAACAAATGAGCCAGCTACAGCAAATGAGTTTACATCAATACCAATTAATGACAAAATATTTTCGCCAATAAAAAGAAAAAGAATCATTATTAACCCAGCTATAATGGAAGCTTTTTCACTTTGAATATGACCAACTTTTTTTCTAAGGTCTACTATAATAGGAATATTTCCTACGATATCAATAACAGCAAATAAAATCATAAAAGCTGCAAAAATTTCCTTAAAATTTAAGTCCATTTATTTAAATTAATTTATACGTAAATATAATTTTTATTAAAACATAATGAATTATAATTTGTTATTTTCATTAAATGTTTAGAATTGGAGAAACTCTGGTTTCTGAAGAGATTATTGAAACCCATTTTCATTGTAATGTTTCTGCTTGCAAAGGAGCTTGTTGTATTGAGGGAAATGGAGGTGCCCCACTTGAAAAAAGTGAAGCAAAAATAATTGAAAAAAATTTTAAAAAGATTGAGCCATATATTTCAGAAAAAGCAAAAAAAATCGTTAAAGAAAAAGGTAAATATGTTTATGATAAAGATGGCAAAATGGAAACTCCATTGGTGGATGGGAAAGCTTGTGTTTATGTTCATTATAATTTTGGTGGAGTTTTGGGGTGTGGAATAGAAAAAGCATATAATGAGGGTGCTATAAAATTTAAAAAGCCATTGTCATGCCATCTTTACCCAATTAGGATAAAAGAATACTCAAGCTTTACTGCTGTTAACTATCATCGTTGGGGCATCTGCTCTTCTGCATGTAGTTTTGGCAAAGAATTAAAAAAACCTTTATATGAATTTGTAAAAGAAGCTTTGATCAAAAGGTTTGGAAGCGCATGGTATCTAGAGCTTGAAAAAGTTTCAAAAGAATTAAAAAAAGCTTAGGTCAGAAAATCTCAATTTTTATTTACTTTAAAATAGCAAGTATTATAAGTGATTAATGATCAGCAATTTAAATTTATTAAATCATAAAATACAAAATTTTTTAATAATCAAATTGTTAAGAACTAAGCCTCTTTGTGAATAATTACTGCTTTTATTTTTAAAAACAATTTAGAATCTTTGTTATAATCAATTGCCAAAATAAACAAGATCTTTTAAATATTTTTTATAGCAGCAGCTATTAATCACATTTTACAAGAAATCAAGAATAAATTTGAAATTGACGAAAAATTTAATTGAATAATTGGATTTGGAAATATAGAAGTAATAATTTTTTAATCCACTAATGGTGTTAAATTTTGTGGAGATAGGTTTTGATGAATGAAAATTTCAGAAGCATTATTTGCTCAAAAAGAATTAGTTAACAAGGCTTTAAGTCATATAAAGTACTAGAAAAATGATTCTTTTTTAATAGGTATAGTTTTGATTAAACGATAAAATTTAATGTTGAGAATTTTGTTAAAAACTTATAAAGTCACCATTTGAAAGAGATAAAATAAATGAGATATTTACTAGAACGCAAAAGAACTAAAACTTTTTGAATCGTATGAAAATAGATGAAATAATTAAAAGAGATTTCGAAACTAAAGCTTTTAACCTAGATAAAATTACAGAAGCTATTCATAAAGCTATGGTTGCAGTCGAAGTTGGTACTCATCAAAATGCACAAGATGTTGCATTATCAGTTTATAAAAAATTAATTGATCGCAAAAATAAGCACCAAGAGTATATCCCAACAATTGAGGAGGTTCAGGATATTGTAGAAACACAACTGATGGAAAGCAAATTCCCAGAAGTTGCAAAAGCATATATTTTATATAGAAACAAAAGAAGTCAAAAAAGAGACTCTGATATTTTTGAAAAACGAATTAACTTAAAACCATACGAATATCCTCACCTGTATGAATATGTTCCTGCTATAAGACATTCTTATTGGATACATTCAGAATTTAATTTTACAAGTGATATTCAAGATTTTAAATCTCGCTTATCTGAACCAGAAAGAAGCGCGATCAAAAATACCATGTTGGCAATTTCTCAAATTGAAGTGGCTGTAAAGTCTTTTTGGGGAGATCTCTATCACAGAATTCCAAAACCAGAGATTGGTTCTGTAGGGTCAACATTTGCAGAAAGTGAAGTTCGCCACGCTGATGCCTATTCTCATTTATTGGAAATATTAGGTTTAAACTCAGAATTCAAAGAGCTTAAAAAGAAACCAAGTATTATGAAAAGGGTTCGCTATTTAGAAACAGCCCTTAAAAATTCTAAAAGTGATGATAATAAAGAATATGCGGAAGCTATTTTACTGTTTTCATTATTTATTGAACACGTTTCTCTGTTTTCTCAATTCTTAATTATCATGGCTTTCAATAAGCATAAAAACATGTTGAAAGGTATTTCCAATGTGGTAGAGGCAACATCTAAAGAAGAACAAATTCATGGAGATTTTGGAATAGATCTGATAAAAATTCTTCAAAAAGAACATCCTGAGTGGTTCACTCCAGAATATCATGAAGATATCCAAAACTTATGTAAAGAAGCTTTTGATGCAGAGCAAGATGTTGTGGATTGGATTTTTGAAAATGGTGAGCTCGATTTTTTACCGAAAAACGTAATCAATGAATTTTTAAAAAATAGATTTAATAATTCTTTGGAAAGTATCGGGATTGATAAAGTATTTGAGATCGATCAAAATTTAGTTGCAGAAACCGAGTGGTTTGATGATGAGATTATAGGAACTAAACATGGAGATTTTTTTGTAAAAAGATCTATTAATTATAGCAAAAGAAGCCAAAGTATAACAAATGACGACCTATTTTAGAGCATGCAGCCAAAAACAATAACAGAACCAAAACAAATAAACACGTCTCAGGATTTAACTCAAGCTAGAGAAAAATCAAACAGAGGGATGAATTTAAGTTCCGAAAAACCATTTGAGTGGCTAAATGAAAATAGTAGAAAGTTCCTGGCTGCTGGTTACATTGGAGAGGGAGTATGCGCAGAAGAACGTATTGCTAATATTGCAAAAAGGGCTGAAGGAATTCTACAAATGCCTGGTTTTGCCGAAAAATTTTATCATTACATGTCAGAAGGATATTATTCGTTGGCATCTCCTGTTTGGTCAAACTTTGGTAAAGAGCGTGGTTTGCCAATCAGCTGTTTTGGATCTCACATAGACGATGATATAGGTAATATTTTATACACTCAATCTGAAGTGGGGATGATGTCTAAATTAGGAGGAGGAACTTCAGGGTATTTCGGTAAAATTAGACATAGAGGAGCAGCAATAAAAAATAACGGAGAAGCTTCAGGAGCTGTCCACATCATGAGGTTGTTTGAATCTATGGTCGATGTTGTAAGTCAAGGTTCAGTAAGAAGAGGTCGTTTTTCGCCCTATTTACCAATTGATCATCAAGACATTATGGAGTTCCTAGAAATAGGATCAGAAGGTAATCCTATTCAAGAATTAACACATGGCGTTACTGTAACCAATGATTGGATGCAAGATATGATTGATGGTGATGTTGAAAAGAGAACAGTCTGGGCTAAAGTTTTACAGAGCCGTGGAGAAATGGGATACCCTTATATTTTCTTTACGGACAATGCAAACAATGGTGCTGCTGATGTATATAAGGACAAAAAATTACCCATCTATGCAAGTAACTTATGTACAGAAATAATGTTACCATCCGACCATAACTGGTCTTTTGTCTGTGTTTTGTCAAGTATTAATTTATTACATTTTGATAAATGGAAAGATACAGATGCCGTTGAAACTATGGTTTATTTTTTGGATGCTGTAATCACTGAATTTTTAGAAAAATTAGAGTCATATAAGAATTCTGATGACAGAGAAGATCGACAAACGTTTCTATTTATGGAAAGAGCGTATAATTTTGCAAAAGAAAATAGAGCATTGGGAATGGGAACTCTAGGGTGGCACTCTTTACTACAGTCTAAAATGCTTCCTTTTGATAGTCAAAAAGCATACGATTTAAATAGCGAGGTTTTTAAAACTCTAAAAGATCTTTCCTACAAAGCTTCTGAGCACTTGGCAAAAAAGTTTGGAGAGCCAGAATTGCTTAAAGGGTATGGTAGAAGGAACGCAACTTTAAATGCGATTGCCCCAACCACATCATCTGCTTTTATACTGGGTCAAGTTTCTCAAGGTATAGAACCCATATGGTCTAATATTTACGTAAAAGATATTGCCAAAATAAAAACAACGATAAAAAATCCATTTTTGACAAAACTTTTAAAAGAAAAAGAAATGGATACACCAGAAGTGTGGAGAGATATAAGAGATAGAGATGGTTCTGTTCAACATCTCGATTTCTTATCTGAAAACGAAAAAGATACATTTAAAACTTATTCTGAGATTGACCAGTTAGTGATCATCTATCAGGCAGCCAATAGACAAAACCATATAGACCAAGGTCAATCACTTAATATTATTGTACACCCCGACACACCTACCAAAGAGATTAATAAGATTCATATAACAGCATGGAAGTTAGGACTAAAATCGTTGTACTACCAGCATAGTATGAACGCAGCACAAAAGTTCAAACAAAAGAAAGAGTGTGAAAGTTGTGAAGGTTAGTTTCAAATCAAATAATTAAATGATTGTATAAAAAAAAGCGATTCAATATGAATCGCTTTTTTACATAAAACAATTAATTATTCATTTATTTTGGAGGCTTAACTTTGGAATCATATTGTTCACTATATAATTCTAAAAGATTAACTGCCGCTTTAATTAAATCTTTAGTTTCCGTAAGAATACTAAAATAAAGGGTAGTGTTTTTAGGACTTGACTCTTCCGCTTTTGTTCTTGAAATTTGAATATTTATTTTTTCTTTAACAGAGTCATAAAGCTCTTGTTTAGAATCTAGTATACTTGTTATTTCTTCAAAGTTGTTTTTTGAGAAAGCAAATTTTATTCTTTCAAATAGCGTTTCCAATTGAAGACTTATTTCTTTTAACTCTCTAATTTGATTAAAAGTTAATGCTTTGTGATTGTTATTAATATGTTTAAATGTAATCTTAGAAATATATTGAAGTGATTGAGCAATATCTTCCAATGATCCGAGGACATTTATATAAAAATTACTTGCCCCTTTGATTGTAGCTTCGTCTAAATTTTTAATAAAATAAAACAAATCATTTCTTAAGTCATCAATTTCTTCTGAAAGATTTTTTACTTCATTTTTATTCTTTTTAAGTTCTTTTAAATCTTGCGTGCCTAAACCAATAATAGAAGCAGTAAAGATCTTTTTAATTTTCTTAGACGCTTTTGAAACATTTTTAGAACTTTCAACAATAACTCCTTGAATCGAACTGCTTTCAGCTAAGCTTAAAGCATCCTCATTTTTAATTTGAGCATTTTCTTTTCTATGTGCAATATAGTTTCTTGCTAATATAATTAATGCTAAAAACAATAAAATTGCAATTGCAGATGGGCCTCCTAGATTGATAAGAAAAGCAATTAATCCACATCCAGTAAAAGCAATAAATGCTGTAAAAAACCATCCTCCAATTACATTAAGAACTCCAGCCACTCTATATACTGCACTTTCACTTCCCCATGCTCTATCTGCAAGTGATGTTCCCATTGCAACCATAAAAGTCACATAAGTTGTTGAAAGTGGAAGCTTAAATGATGTTGCAATAGAAATTAATATCGCAGCTACCATCATATTAACCGCTGCTCTTATCATATCAAACGCAGGCAAATCGATGGATTTATTTGAAGACAATTGAATCGCAGGTTTTTCAAATCGACTTTCTATGATATCTTTAGAACTTTGTGGTAATATTTTTGATGTAATGTTGGAGAGACCAATTGAAAACCTTACCAGTCCTCTAGAAAGAAAATTTGGACTGAATCTTTCCTTAGTGTCTTGTTGTCTAGCCAAATCAATTTCAGTTTTAGTAACTTTTTTGGCTTTAGACGAGATCCATAAAGTTACAACCATAACCATACCTGCCATAAATAGAAGAATGGTAGGGGTAGGTACTTTAGTTGCTAAAACTTCCATTGAGAATTCGGTTGCTTGAACACCAGAAACGCTCCAAGCTTCATAAGATTGCCAAGCAGCAATAGGCACTCCAATAAAATTTACTAAATCGTTACCTGCAAATGCTAATGCTAAAGAAAATGTGCCAACACCAATTATAATTTTATAGATGTTAATCTTTAAAAAAGATATGAATATATAAGAAAATATTGACAACAAAATGAAACTCGTAAGGGCTATAAAAATAACTTGAGTTTCCATAAAGTTAGCAATTGTAGACCCGTTTAGGATATCAAAGCTTTGTTTAGCATATGCTGTTCCTTTGATTCCTTTCATTAATATGAAATAAGTTATTGAAGTAAGCGCTACTCCACCAAATAGTGATCCAACCCAAGTAGCTTTTTGTTCATAGTTATAAGAAAGTAGCAGCCTTGAAACATATTGAACTATAGCTCCTACACTAAAAGCAATGAATACAGAAAGTACAATTCCAAATATTATCTGAGTTGCTTTAGCAACATTAATATATTCTACTAAATCACCCAACTCTCCTCCACCAGCAAATATTTTAATTAATGAAACAGCGACAGCTGCACCAAGAAGTTCAAATACAATAGAAACAGTTGTAGATGTTGGCATCCCTAATGTATTAAAGAAGTCAAGTAAGAGAATGTCTGTAATCATAACAGCCATAAAAATTATCATGATTTCCGAAAAGAAGAACATGTCGGGATTAAAGATTCCTTTTCTAGCAACTTCCATCATTCCACTTGAGAACACTGCTCCAACAGCAACTCCTAAACTTGCTAAAATCATTATATTCCTAACTGAAATAGCTTTTGATCCAAGCGCAGAATTCAAAAAATTAACAGCATCATTACTAACTCCAACCACTAAATCTCCTACAGCTAGAAGACCTAAAGCAATTATCATTATTAAATAAATGTCCATATCATTATTGAATTCATTAGTAAAAGTTGTTAAATCTATGAAATTTGATGTAAAGTTAATGTTAAATAAGGTCATATGTTATATTTTAAATTCTGCGTTTAAATAAAGAGCAGATTTATTGTTTATTATTGAATTGTCGTGATTAAAGAGTCTGTAATTTAAATTAAATTTCACTCCTTTTATTGCTTCATATTGAGTTCCAAACATCATTAAACTTCCATCATTATTATAATTCCAAGAATTTAACTCCCCATTGAGAATATTTGAACCTATGCTGTCGTATCTAGCATAAATCTCAAAATTATTTTTTAAGTTTTTTATAGCAAAAATTGAGTACCCATCTCTATCATGTTCCTTATCAGCATTTTTATACGTTCTACCGTTTTGGATTTTTCCGTATTCAACTCCGATTCTATAGTTACTGTCATTGTATCCTAAGAAAATTGAATTAGTTTTTATTGAAATGTTATTTTTTGAACGTTGAGAGTCCAAATATATTTTCCCAATAAGCTTATTAGAAAAATTATATATAAAACTTGAACCCATTTTTTGATGTCCATCATCATCTTGAAGAGATTTGTATCCCTCTCCATTTAAAACAAATAAATTAATTTTAAATTTTGGACTAACAGTAAATTCTGAATTAAATCCAAGATCTGCACTTGGACCAAATTTAAATTCATTTAAAAATCCTTTATATGTGTAACGATATCCCCATAAACTTTCCTGGTCATTAAAATGTTTATTTCCTATCAAACCCATGCTTAGTTTTAATTTAGGGTTTAACTTCCAATCTAGTTGTGCAATTTTTACGTAAGCTGTATATGCACTTCCACCAGAGTTAGATCCAATATCATAAGTAACTTTAGCAGAAAGATTTTCACTAAAATTATGTTTATAACCTAAATAAACTCTTTTGAGTTCAAAAGCACTTTTCTTATTTACATCTTCTGTAAAATCACTATGATAATTCCAGAATATTTTAAAGTTTGGCGATCCGTTTTGTTGAAACTCCTCTTGTGAGTAATTAAAGTTAAAAACTAAGATTAATATGACTAATGATATTTTCTTCATTTAATTTATTTAAAGCACAAATTTAAAACTATTAATTTTTCTAATGTTAAGAAATTGTTATGTTATCAAATTGTTATCAAATTGTTAAATGTAAATTTTATTACTGAATATAGCCCGTATCTTCTCTGTCATATGCAAATAGGAAACTATTAAAGTACATCTTCTTATGAAATATCATAACAATTTTAAAAAAATTAAATCACTTTTTGGTAACACTATATTAACATAATATATGCTTGTTAATAATAGATTTACAAAAAAATAATTATGAAAAGACTTTTATTTGTGTTTCTTGTACTATTCACTTTTAGTTGTAATCCATTACTTAACGTTAGCACTCAAGGGTTATCTTATGATGGTACCGATGTTTATTTTAACGGAGAATTATGTGCCAAATTTTCGGCTATTGAACTTGCTTATGATAATAAAAAAATAGTAAGAGAGGTTACTTTTTTGATAGTCAACCCTAAATTTAAC
>QOPV01000025.1 GCA_003331265.1 Cryomorphaceae bacterium
GTATTGTATACATGATCAAATTCGGATCATTAGCTAAACTTGCTGCATCAGCAGGTGGAGCAGTTCAATCAGCTCACAATACTTTAGTTCTATTTGTAATAATTGGATGGGCTATTTATCCAATTGGTTACATGATTGGAACTGGAGACGGTATGTGGTATTCATTTATGACAGGACTTGTAGCAGCTGAAAACATGGATTTAATCTATAACATTGGTGACTCAATTAACAAAATTGGTTTCGGTCTTGTAGTTTATAACCTTGCTGTTTCTAAATAAGAAATACAATTTAATTTATAAAAAAACCGCTCATTGAGCGGTTTTTTTTTACATTTTATTTGGAACAGATACGCCCAGAAGCTTCATAGAACTCTTGATAACTTCCCCTACCTTAGACGAAAGAGTTAATCTGAAATTTTTGATTTCAATATCATTGACTTTAAGAATAGTAGTAGATTGATAATAAGAATTAAATAGTTTAACCAATTCAAATGTAAAATTTGCAATTAAAGCAGGACTATAATTGTCTCCAGCGGCTTTGATTGCTACAGGGAATTGAGTTAACTGTTTTAGAATATTTTTTTCTTTTTGAGTAATTTCAAAATCTAAATTTATTTTGGTTAAAGAAAATTTAGACTTAATAATCAATGACTGAATTCTTGCGTAAGCGTATTGAATAAAAGGCCCTGTATTTCCATTAAAATCAATGGACTCGTTAGGGTCGAACAATATTCTTTTTTTAGGATCAACTTTCAAAATAAAATACTTTAAAGCTCCTAAACCAATCGTACTATTAAGTTCTTCTTTTTCATATGTTGTAAACTCTTCTATTTTACCAAGTTCTTTGGATAATTCGGTAGCGTTTAATTTCATTTCAGAAATTAATTCATCACCATCAACAACTGTACCTTCTCGACTTTTCATTTTTCCAGATGGTAAATCAACCATTCCATAACTCAAGTGATGTAAATGTTGAGACCAATCAAAGCCTAATTTATTTAATATTTTGAATAGAACTTTAAAATGATAATCTTGTTCGTTTCCAACTGTATAAATCATTCCATTCATTTTAGGATGATTTTTATATCTTAATAAAGCTGTGCCTAAGTCCTGGGTCATATATACTGAAGTCCCATCAGATCTCAGTAATATTTTTTCATCAAGACCCTCTTCGGTTAAATCAATCCAAACAGAATTATCATCTTTTTTAAAAAATATATTATTTTTAAGGCCTGTACTAATTATATCTTTTCCCAGTAAATAAGTATTACTTTCATAATAATAAGAATCAAAATTAACTCCTAAATCATTATAGGTTTTTTCAAATCCTTCATAAACCCATGAATTCATTTTTTTCCAAAGCTCTATAACTTCTTTGTCGCCAGATTCCCATTTTAACAATAAGTCTTGAGCTTCTAAGAGTATTGGAGCATTTTTTTCAGCAAAACTTTTATCTTTTCCACTATTTATTAGTTCAGAAATTTCTTTTTTATATATTTTGTCAAAAAGAATATAGTACTTCCCAACAAAAAAATCTCCTTTTTCATCATGGTCATTTGGTGTACTATTTTCCCCGTACTGTAACCATGCTACAATTGATTTACATATATGTATTCCTCTATCATTTATGATTTGAGTTTTATGAACATTTTTTCCATTCGCATGTAAAATTTTAGAAATAGAGTTCCCTAATAAAATATTGCGAATATGACCTAAATGAAGTGGTTTATTAGTATTTGGAGAAGCAAATTCAACTAAAAATAAAGGGGAAGTAGACTTAGGTTTAATAAATCCATAACTATCATCTTCTGAAGCTTCATTTAAAAATTTAAGGTAAAATTCACTTGAAATCTCCAAGTTTACAAACCCTTGAATTAAATTGAAACTTTCAACATATTTTGACTCTTTTACAAGAAAATTTCCAACTTCACTTCCAATTTCCAAAGGAGGTTTTCTTAGCAATTTAATTAAAGGGAAAATTACCACTGTAATATCACCTTCAAAATCCTTTTTTGTTGATTGAATTTCTAAGTCACTAAAATTTAAGTTGTATTCTATTGAAATAAATTCCGATACTTTCTCTTTTAATAAACTGTGAAGATTCATTTAAATTATTTGCAAGTAAATATACTTATAAAAAGAATAATTCTATTTTATTGAAATACCTTTGTATAAATAATTATTTAAAAAAATGCTAAGAAATATCTCATATAATGATCTTAAAATTAAAGAAGAAATAAAAAATACGATTGGCGAACCATTTACTTTATTTGAAAGAATTAAAATGAAAGGAATTGGATCCTCAAATTTAAGAATTCAAAAATGTAGTTCAGAGATTGAAAATTTACTTAATCTCGATAACAATGACAATCGTTGTAATATTGAAATTAGAAAAAAGGGCATAATCATTCGTTTTAGGTCTTTGTTAGAAACCTATGGATTAATAATACCGTTTTACAAGCTAAAAATATTTAAGGGAGAATCTAGTGTTTATTCCATCTACATAGATAATTACTTTGTTAAAGTTTATGCAAATGAAAAAAATAATCATGATTTTTTTAAAAAAATCTCAAAGTATAGAAATTCTAATTAAATATTTCGGTAATCATACATCTAACACTTCCCCCTCCACATTTCTCAATTGTATCAACAGAACTATGTATTAATTTAGAATAACTCCGTAATTTTTTCAATTGATTATTGTCAAGTGAACTATGGGCCTTTGTACTCATACAAAGAAAACTTTCATCCCCGTTTTTTAGTTCAATCATGTTTCCAGTAAAAAAATTTAATTGATTTTCTGAGATAGTTATTATTTCTTTATTATCATCTTTTAAGCTTTTTATTACCATTTCCCTTTCTTCTTTTTTGTCTATTGCATCCAAACATATAATACTATAATTCTCAGCTAAACACATCATTACATTAGTGTGATATATTGGTTTTCTAATTTTTTCATGGTCTTGAAAAGCATTGAAAATAATTGGCATATATTCAAAATCATTACAAAATTCAAAAATAAGGTCTTCATTAGTTCTTTCAGAAAGAGAACAATAAGCTTTTTTGTTAATTCGGTCAAAAACCATACTTCCTGTCCCTTCTAAAAACATTTCTTTTTTTTCAGCACTACTGTAATCAACCAGATCATTAATATATATTTTATTTTTTTCTAAAAATTCCAATACTTTTTCATTTCTTTCATGCCTCCTGTTTTTAGCAAACATAGGATATAGAGCTATTCTTTTATTTGTATGAAAAGTAATCCAGTTATTTGGATAAATGGAGTCAGGAGTGTCATATGTTAAATCGTCCTGAAAAACAAAAACTTTAATTCCGCATCCTTTAATTTTTAAAACTAATTTATCAAATTCTAAAGTTGCTTTTTTTAATATCGAATCATTATTTAAATTCAAAATCTCATTTTGAAAATAATTGTTTGTAGCTGTTTCAGAGTTTCTTCTAAAACTAGATGGTCTAATCATTAGAACTGAATTCAAATTAGAAGACATATCTTAATTTCTAATTAATGGTAATGAGGAACACCTAAACAAACCTTCTTGCTTGGAAACCTCAGTAAAAGTAACTTTTTCAACTTTTAAACCTATCGACTCTAACCAGTTATTAAGTCTTATAAAGTTAGGGTCTGAAATAACTGTATCATTTTTAATCGAAAGTATATTGCTGTTCATTTCATACATTTCTTTATCATTAATTTCATAAATATTTTCTTTTCCGAAAAACGATTGTAACCATTCATAATCTTCTTTGTTAGTGAAAGCATCTGGATATATAATCGCACTTTTCTTACCTACTATTTGAAGGCAACAATCTAAATGAAGCACGTTATTTAATGGATCAATATTAGATTTTTTTAAATGAAATCCTTTTATTCTTTTATTAGGAAAAAAATTTTTGAAATAAAAAACTGCATCTTTATTAGTTCTTGCTGTAAATAACTCTGAATAATCGTCTTTATCATAATAACCAATAAAAATATTTTTATTTAAAGTGATAATATCCCCACCTTCTACATGAACATTATCAGGAATATTGATTGTTTTTCCATTAAAACTTTTAATAATATCTTCAATACCGTCATATTCTTTTTCTCTTTTAGGAAGAATATTTGATTTAAAAAAACAATCATTAATAACAAAACCTACATCTCTAGCAAAAATCTGATTACAGTTTTTAATATTTTTTGGTCTATAAACATTAACTCCGTATTTTTTTAAAACATTGGAAAAGTTATCTAACTCAATAATCATCTTAGACTCCAATGGATAGCTTCCAGATTTTAAATTTTCAATAGATTTTGGATCGTATAAGTCTTCAAGTTTTGGAGTTCCACCTGAATTATTTGCTATACCAATTATTACCGAAATAAGTTTTGAAGTTTCATCGTTTACAGAGAAATTCATTTTACTTATCAAAATTAACGAAGATTTATTTCAGAAAATTTTCTTAATTTTTCTCCTATATAAATTTGTCTGGGTCTACCAATTGGTTCTTTTCTAATTCTCATTTCTCTCCAATGAGCTACCCAACCTGGAAGTCTTCCTAGTGCAAACATTACAGTAAACATTTCATTGGGTATTTCTAATGCTTTGTATATAATTCCTGAGTAAAAATCAACATTTGGATATAGTTTTCTCTCTACAAAGTAACTGTCTTCCAAAGCTTCTTTTTCTAATCCTTTGGCTATCTCTAAAATTGGATCATCTATACCTAATTCGTTCAACACTTTATCTGCTTCAACTTTAATTATTTTAGCTCTTGGATCAAAATTTTTATAAACCCTGTGGCCAAAACCCATTAATCTAAATGGATCTGATTTATCCTTAGCCTTTGACATAAATTTTTTTGTATCACCACCATCTTTTTGTATTTCTTCTAACATTTCTAAAACAGCTTGGTTAGCTCCGCCATGTAATCTTCCCCAAAGGGCAGATATACCAGCGGCAATAGAAGCAAATAATCCAGCATATGAAGATCCAACTATTCTAACAGTGGACGTAGAGCAGTTTTGTTCATGATCGGCGTGCAAAATCAATAATTTATTTAATGCACTAGTAATTGTGTCATTTTGAACATATTCTTTATTAGGTCGTTGGAACATCATTTTAGCAAGATTTTCAACATAACCGAGTGATGTGTCACCATATTCAAGAGGAAGACCTTTTCTTCTTCTATATACCCATGCAACTAGTACTGGTATTTTTGCTAATAAATTAAGAATAGCATCATACATATCCTCTTCATCGTCAATATCAACAGCTGAAGGATCAAATGCTACTAAACCACTTGTAAGTGACGAAAGTATACCCATTGGATGAGCAGATTTAGGAAAACTGTTAAGTATTATTCTTAAATCTTCGTCAATAATTGCTCTTTCTTTAATATCATTGGATAGCTTTTCTAATTGTTTCTTATTTGGTAATTCTCCAAAAATTAATAAATAAGCTACCTCTAAAAAATCTGCTTTTTTAGCTAATTCCTCGATGGAATAACCTCTGTATCTTAGAATACCCTTTTCACCATCAAGAAAAGTTATACTACTTTGGCAAGAACCGGTATTTTTATAGCCAGGGTCTAAAGTGATAACATTAGATTTTGATCTTAAAGAACTAATATCAATTCCTATCTCATTTTCAGACCCTTTAATTAAATTTAAATCAATTTGAGAGTCATTAATTTTTAGTTTAGCCTTATCACTCATAAAAAAATGTTATTATAAAATTACAGAAAAAAACTTACTTTAAAATGCTATTTTAAAAGCATCTTTTTTAGGGAAGTAAGCATTGGAGCCTAGCTGTTCTTCTATCCGCAATAATTGATTGTACTTAGATACTCTATCACTTCTAGATGCAGAACCAGTCTTTATTTGACCTGTTGATAGTCCGACTGCTAAGTCTGCAATTGTATAATCTTCAGTTTCACCAGATCTATGAGACATAACACTGGTGAATCCAGCTTCATGAGCCATATTAACAGCATCAATAGTTTCTGTAAGAGTTCCTATTTGATTTACCTTTATTAAAATAGAGTTTCCAATTTTATTTTTGATACCATTTGAAAGTCTATTCACATTAGTAACAAATAAATCATCCCCAACAAGTTGGACATTTTTTCCACATATTTTTGTTAAATACTCCCATCCATCCCAGTCATTTTCATCCATTCCGTCTTCAATTGAAATAATAGGAAATTTTTTAGCTAGATCCGACAAATATTCAGCTTGTTGATTTGAATTTAATATTTTTCCGCTTTTACCCTCAAATTTAGAATAATCATACATTCCGTCAACATAGAATTCTGAAGAAGCACAATCTAAAGCAATCATAACTTGGTCACCTGCTGAATAACCTGACTTTTCAATTGCTAAAATAATAGTATTTAATGCATCTTCTGTTCCATCTAACTTTGGAGCAAAACCACCTTCGTCTCCTACAGAGGTTGTTAATCCTCTTTCAGAAAGTATTTTTTTTAAATTATGAAAAATCTCAGTTCCCATTTGCATTGCATGTGTAAATGAATCAGCTTTGACAGGCATTATCATAAATTCTTGAAAAGCTATTGGCGCATCAGAGTGTGATCCACCATTGATAATATTCATCATAGGAACTGGAAGAGTTCTAGCTTTACTTTCAGAAATATAAGAATATAAAGGAATCTTTTTTTCATTACTCGCTGCTTTTGCAGTAGCCAATGAAACACCTAAAATAGCATTTGCACCTAGATTTGCTTTGTTTGGAGTACCATCAAGGTCTATCATTAATTTATCAATCTTTTTTTGGTCAAAAACAGATTTACCAATAATTTCTTTTGCAATTATTTGATTCACATTATTTACGGCATTAAGAACCCCTTTTCCCATATACTTATCGCCACCATCTCTCAGTTCAACTGCTTCATGTTCTCCTGTTGATGCACCAGAGGGTACAGCTGCTCTTCCAAAAAACCCATTTTCAGTTAAAACATCAACCTCTACTGTTGGATTTCCTCTAGAATCAAAAATTTGTCTCGCATTAATTTTAATAATTTTACTCATATTTATTTTTTTGTATTGATCATTTCAATGAATTGATCGAAAAGATAAGTCGAATCATGAGGACCTGGGCTAGCCTCAGGATGATATTGAACTGAAAAGCAATTTTTATTTTTTATTTTAATTCCTGCAATAGTATCATCATTCAGATGGACATGGGTTATTTCTATATTATTATTTAGTTCTGCATCTTCTCTTGAAATTGCAAACCCATGGTTTTGAGAGGATATCTCACCTTTTCCTGTCAATAAATTTTTAACAGGATGATTAATTCCCCTGTGTCCATTATGCATCTTATAAGTTGATATTCCATTAGCTAGAGCAATAATTTGATGCCCTAAACATATACCAAAGAGAGGAGTTTTAGTTTGTAAAATATCTTTAGCTAATTGAATCGCATTTTTTAATGGTTCTGGATCACCAGGACCATTAGAGATAAAATATCCGTCTGGGTTCCATTTTGACATTTCGTTAAAAGAGGTGTCAAACGGAAAAACTTTAATATAGGCGTTTCGTTTAGATAAATTTCTTAGTATATTTTTTTTTATTCCTAAATCTAAAGCAGCAATTTTAAACTTAGAATTTGAATCACCAAAGAAGTAAGGCTCTTTTGTGGAAACTTTTGACGCCAACTCTAAACCTTTCATTGATGGAAAGTCTTTGAGCTTATTTTTTAAATTATCTATATGATCTATATCGGTTGAAATAACTGCATTCATAGCTCCATTATCTCTAATATAGGACACTAAAGCTCTAGTATCAACGTCGGATATTGCTACTATTTTATGTTTTATAAAAAAATTCTGTAATGAATCGTTTGCTGCAGGTCTAGAAAATTTTAAATTAAAGTTCTTACAAATAAGTCCTGCTATTTTGGGGGTCTCAGATTCAACTTCATCGTTATTCACTCCATAATTACCAATATGAGCATTTGTGGTTACCATCAATTGACCAAAATATGAGGGATCTGTAAAAATTTCTTGATATCCTGTCATTCCTGTATTAAAACATAATTCACCATATGCCGTACCATTAACCCCTAATGCTTTACCAAAAAAAACAGTACCATCTTGTAATAGAATTAATGCTTTATTTCGATCAGAGTACTTATTCATTCTTATTCAAAATTAACATAAAAAAAGGGATAAACATTGAGAATACCCCTTGATTTCGGTAATTTTATTAAAAAATTATTATTTATTTTATTTTGGTTCACTATTTTCAGAATCTGGGGACTCATCATTAGTTTTATCATTAGATTTTTCATTGTTTTGATCCTCAGCATTCTTAACATCTGAATCATCGATTACAGAGTTTTCTTCAATTACAGCGTCCTCAACCGCAGGAGTTTCTTCAATTACAGCGTCCTCAACCGCAGGAGTTTCTTCAATTACTGCATCTTCAACCGCAGGAGTTTCCTCAATTACTGCATCCTCAACCGCAGTATTTTCTTCAATTACTACATCCTCAATAACCTCTGGACCAGTAGGATTAGTATCTTCATTTGTTGTAGATTTGTTTTTTTTCCTTCTTCTTCTTTTTTTATTCGAGGAATCACTACTTGAATTATATACATCGTTAAAATCAACTAGTTCTATTAAAGCCATACTAGCATTATCACCAAGTCTATTTCCTAGTTTAATAACTCGAGTATATCCACCTGGCCTATCCCCAACTTTTACAGAGATATTTCTAAACAATTCCGTAACAGCATATTTGTTTTTTAAATAACTAAATACAATTCTTCTATTATGAGTTGAGTCATTTTTAGATTTAGTAATTAATGGTTCTATATATCTTTTAAGAGCTTTAGCTTTTGCAACAGTAGTATTTATAGACTTATGCTCAATTAATGAACAAGCCATATTTGCCAACATATATTTTCTGTGCGCTGTTTTGCGACCTAAATGTGCGAATTTTTTACCGTGTCTCATAGTTAATTATTAATCTTTATCTAACTTATATTTAGACAAATCCATTCCAAAATTTAAACCTTTAAAAATCACCAACTCCTCTAACTCAGTTAAAGATTTTTTTCCAAAATTTCTAAATTTCATCAAATCACTTTTATTGAATGAAACCAAATCTCCAAGAGTGTCTACTTCAGCAGCTTTCAGGCAATTTAAAGCTCTTACAGACAAATCCATATCGATTAATCTTGTTTTTAGTAACTGTCTCATGTGTAAAGACTCTTCATCATATGTTTCAGTTTGAGCTATCTCATCAGCCTCTAAAGTTATTCTTTCATCTGAAAAAAGCATAAAATGGTGAATTAAAGTCTTTGCTCCCTCAGTTAGTGCATCTTTTGGATGAATTGAACCATCAGAAACAATCTCAAAAATCAACTTTTCGTAATCAGTTTTTTGTTCAACTCTAAAATTTTCAATTGAATACTTGACATTTTTAATAGGAGTAAAAATTGAATCCATAAAAATTGTTCCAATCGGTGCAGAGGATTTTTTATTTTCTTCGGCAGGAACATACCCTCTACCTTTTTCTATATTAAGTTCAATATTGAAAGTAATATTTTTTTCAAGATTACAAATAACTAATTCAGGATTTAGAACTTGAAATCCAGAAATAAATTTCTGTAAATCTCCAGCAACTATTTGTTCTTGACCTAGAATTGAAACATTAACGATTTCATTTTCGACAGAATCGATTTGTCTCTTTAGGCAAACTTGTTTTAAGTTTAGAACGATTTCTGTAACATCTTCAACTATTCCTGGTAATGAAGAAAATTCATGATCGATATTATCTAATCTTACAGACGTAAATGCAAATCCTTCTAAAGAAGATAATAAAACTCTTCTAAGCGCATTTCCTATGGTTAAACCATAGCCAGGTTCAAGAGGACGAAACTCAAATTTACCTTCGAACTCTGAAGAATCTATCATTATTACTTTATCTGGTTTTTGAAAATTGAATACTGCCATAATTATTTTTATTATTTATTTCGAATATAATTCGACGATTAATTGTTCTTTAATATTTTCGGGTATTTGTTCTCTTTGAGGAAGTGAAACGAAAGTTCCTTGCATTCGATCACTATTCCAGGAAATCCATTCATACACTGACGAATTATTAGAAAGAGAATTTTCAATAGCTGCTACAGATTTTGATTTTTCACGAACACCTATTATTTGTCCCGCTTTAATAATTCTAGATGGTATGTTACAAATTTCATCATTGACAGTAATATGTCTATGGCTAACTAATTGTCTTGCACCACTTCTAGTGGGTGCAATACCTAACCTATAAACTATAT
The DNA here is from genome assembly GCA_003331265.1 of Cryomorphaceae bacterium. GTDB lineage: Bacteria > Bacteroidota > Bacteroidia > Flavobacteriales > Flavobacteriaceae > MAG-121220-bin8. Next base: position 10,316 of record QOPV01000025.1, read on the forward strand.
TATCTAATCTAGATTCACATAGTTGAAGAAGTACTTCACCTGTGACTCCTTTACTACTATTTGCTTTTTTGAAAAGATTTCTAAACTGACGTTCTAAAATACCATAGGTATATTTAGCTTTTTGTTTTTCCATTAGCTGAATAGCATATTCAGACTTTTTTCCTCTTCTTCTGTTGTTTCCATGTTGCCCTGGGGGATAATTCTTTTTTTCAAAAGACTTATCTTCTCCAAATATTGCCTCGCCAAATTTTCTAGCGATTTTAGTTTTAGGACCGGTATATCTTGCCATATTTATTTATTTTTAAATTTTTGTGAATTAAGGTCTGTCCTTCGACAAAAATTATATTATACTCTTCTTCTTTTTGGAGGTCTACAACCATTATGTGGTTGAGGCGTTACATCATAAATTTCAGTAACTTCTACTCCGTTATTATGAATTGTTCTAATTGCTGATTCTCTTCCATTCCCTGGTCCTTTAACGTAAACTTTTGCTTTTCTCATTCCAGCTTCTTGAGCAACTTTCACAGCTTCTTCAGCAGCTAATTGAGCTGCATAGGGTGTATTTTTCTTAGATCCTCTAAATCCCATTTTACCAGCTGAGGACCATGAAATAACTTCACCTTTTTTATTAGTGAAGGAAATAATGATATTGTTAAATGAAGCATTAATGTGAACTTCACCATATGATTCAACAATAACCTTTCTTTTTTTAGATACTACTTTAGCCATAATATATTATTTAGTTACCTTTTTCTTGTTAGCGACTGTTTTTCTTTTACCTTTTCTAGTTCTAGAATTATTTTTAGTTCTTTGTCCTCTTAATGGAAGACCAGTCCTATGCCTAATTCCTCTGTAACATCCAATATCCATTAACCTTTTAATATTTATCTGATTTTCAGATCTAAGTTCACCTTCAATTTTAAAAGTACCAACAGCTTCTCTAACTTTGGCAGTGTCATCATCGTTCCAGTCAGAAACTTTTTTATCGACACTAACTTTAGCCATTTCTAAAATATTTTTTGCACGGCTTCTTCCTATTCCAAAAATATAGGTTAAAGCTATTACTCCTCTTTTTTGTTTTGGGATATCAACCCCTGAAATTCTTGCCATAATTTATCCTTGTCTTTGTTTGAATCTAGGATTCTTTTTGTTAATTACATAAAGTCTTCCCTTTCTTCTGACTATCTTACATTCGGGACTTCTTTTTTTTACTGATGCTCTAACTTTCATAATTTTAATGTCTATAAGTTATCCTAGCTTTAGTTAAATCATAGGGACTCATTTCTAATTTAACTTTATCGCCAGGCAATAATTTAATATAATGCATTCTCATTTTACCTGAAATATGAGCAGTAACAACATGACCATTTTGAAGTTCCACTCTAAACATTGCGTTAGAAAGGGCTTCCACGATTGTACCATCTTGTTCTATAGCTGCTTGCTTTGCCATATTATGCTAATTTTCTATTTTTTCCAGATTTCATTAATCCATCATAATGTCTATTCAATAAATATGCATTGATTTGCTGAATAGTATCAATTGCAACTCCAACCATAATTAGGAGTGAAGTTCCTCCGTAAAACAATGCCCAACCTTGTTGCATTCCCATTATTTGAACTACAACAGCAGGTAAAACTGAAAGTGCAGCTAAAAATAATGAGCCAGGAAAAGTTATTAATGACATAATTTTATCTAAAAATTCTGAGGTTTCTCCACCAGGTCTTATTCCAGGAACAAATCCTCCACTTCTCTTTAAATCATCTGACATTTTATTTGTTGGAACAGTAATAGCAGTATAGAAAAAAGTAAATAAAACTATTAATAACCCAAATAAAATATTATACCATAATCCGAACATATCAGAAAAAGAAGTTTGCATCCACTGTCCAACATTTGAATCCCCAAGGAGTGTACCCATGTATGCAGGTGCAAACATAATAGCTTGAGCAAAAATAATTGGCATTACTCCTGAAGCATTCAGCCTTAAAGGAATATATTGTCTAGTTCCTGCTTGGTTTCTATCTAAGCTTCCCGATGCAGTTCTTCTAGCATATTGAACAGGAATTTGTCTTACAGCCAAAACTAGTAATACACATAAACCAATAACAACTACCCAAACAACTAATTCAATTAAAATTAAGATTAAACCGCCATTACTTTCATAAACTCTGGAGGCAAATTCTTGAGCGAATGATAATGGAAGAGAGGCTATAATACCGACAGTAATCAACAATGAGATGCCATTTCCTATTCCCCTATCAGTGATTTTTTCTCCAAGCCACATAGCAAATACACAACCTGTTACTAAAATTATTACTGAGGGGACAATAAAACCAACACCTTTGCCCATTATAAATGCGCTTTCGGGAACTCCTAAAGCACCTAAGCTAAAAAGATATGCTGGAGCTTGGACTACACAAATTAAAATTGTAAGCCACCTTGTAATTTGATTAATGGTTTTTCTTCCACTTTCACCTTCCTTTTGTAATTTTTGCAAGTAAGGAATAGCAATACCCATTAACTGGACTACAATCGATGCAGAAATGTAGGGCATTATACCTAGGGCAAAAACTGAAGCGTTTGCAAAAGCACCTCCCGTAAATGCATTTAAAATTCCCAGAAGTCCACCACCTTGAGTTCTACTAGATAATTCTCCTAATTGAACAGAATCAATACCAGGAAGAACTACTTGAGCTCCAAGTCTATATATAGCAATGAAGAAAAGGGTTATAAAAATCCTATTTTTTAACTCCTCAATATTCCAAATATTTCGTAATGTTTCAAAAAACTTATACATATACTATAATAATATTACTTCTCCTCCACTTTTTTCGATGGCTGATTTAGCAGCTGCAGAAAATTTGTGAGCGGAAATCTTTAATGGAACTGAAATAGTTCCATTAGCTAATACTTTAATTAAATCATTTTTTTTAGCTAAACCATTGTCAATAAATGATTGAACATCCATAGAAGTTTTAACTTTTTTATTATCAACTAGTAATTGAATTTTATTTAAATTAACTGCTTGATATTCAACTCTGTTTATGTTAGTAAATCCAAATTTAGGAACTCTTCTTTGCAAAGGCATCTGCCCTCCTTCAAATCCAAGTTTCTTAGAGTAACCTGATCTCGATTTAGCACCTTTATGTCCTCTTGCGGCTGTTCCTCCTTTACCAGACCCTTGCCCTCTTCCTAATCTTTTTTTAGGATTGTGTATTGATCCTTCTTCGGGTTTTAAATTACTTAAATTCATATTTATAATTTATTTAATAACAGTAACTAAATGTTTTACTTTATTAATCATTCCAACAATATTGGGGGTGTCTTGATGTTCTACAACCTGACCAATTTTTTTTAAACCTAACGCCAAAAGAGTTTTCTTTTGATCTCCAGGTTTTTTTATTGCACTTTTAATTTTTTTTATTTTTAATACTGCCATTTCTTTATCCGTTAAAAACTTTTTCTATTGAAATTCCCCTTTGATTTGCAATAGTACTAGCATTTCTTAATCTTAGCAAAGCATCAAAAGTTGCCTTAACCACATTATGTGGATTAGAAGATCCTTGTGATTTAGAAAGTACATCTTGAACTCCAAGAGACTCTAAGACAGATCTAACTGCTCCACCTGCGATAACCCCAGTACCCTCAGATGCAGGTTTTAAATAAACTTTAGCTCCACTATGTTTACCTTTCTGTTCATGAGGAAGAGTTGATTTGTTTAGAGGAATTCTAACTAAATTCTTTTTGGCATCCTCAACTGCTTTGGCAATTGCTGTAGCAACATCTTTAGATTTACCTAAGCCATGACCAACAACACCATTCTCATCACCAACAACTACAATTGCAGAGAAACCAAATGCTCTACCACCCTTTGTAACTTTAGTAACTCTTTGAATGCTTACTAATCTATCCTTCAAGTCTAAACCTCCAGGCTTAACAAATTCGTTCTTATTATTCTTCATAAATTAAAATTTTAATCCCGCTTCTCTAGCGCCCTCAGCTAATGATTTTACTCTTCCATGATATAAATATCCTCCTCTATCAAAACCAATTTTTTCAAAACCAGCTTTTAATGCTTTTTTTCCAATAGATAACCCAACTAATTTAGAAACTTCAATTCTAGTAATAGAGTCATTCGCAACATCCTTATCTCGAGATGAAGCTGATACTAGAGTGTTCCCAGTAACATCGTCTACTAGTTGAGCATATATTTCTTTATTACTTCTAAAAACAGATAATCTAGGTCTACTAGTACTGCCTAGAACATGCTGCCTAATTCTTTTTTTAATACGATTTCTTTTATTAATTTTTGATAAACTCATTTTAAATTAATTTATGCAGATTTACCTGCTTTTCTACGAATTTGTTCTCCAACATACTTAACTCCTTTACCTTTGTAAGGCTCAGGTTTTCTAAAACCTCTAATTTTAGCAGCAATTGAACCAACTAATTGCTTGTCCAATGAATTAAGTTTAATGATAGGGTTCTTTCCTTTTTCTGAAATAGTCTCTACTTTAACCTCATTTGGAATCATAAAAACTATATTGTGGGAAAAACCTAATGCCAATTCCAGTTTCTGACCTTGATTTGAGGCTCTATATCCAACCCCTACTAATTCAAGTTCTTTACTCCAACCTGAACTAACTCCGATAACCATATTAGAAAATAATGAACGATATAAACCATGCTTAGCTTTTGCAGGTTTAGATTCAGATGATCTTTTAACTATTAGAGTATTTTCATCTTTTTCAATTGTAACTGAATGATATGACTGTTGTAATTCACCTAATTTACCCTTTACGGTAAAAAGTGTAGGTTGAATTTCAACTGAAACACCATCTGGAATCGATATTGGATTATTTCCTATTCTAGACATCTTTAATTTCTTTAATATATATAACATAGAACTTCTCCTCCTATGTTTGATTGTTTTGCTTTTTTACCAGTCATTAAGCCTTTAGATGTGGATACTATAGCAACACCTAAACCGTTTAAAACTCTTGGTAAACCAATAGAATCAGAATACTTTCTTAAACCAGGTTTACTAATTCTTTGTAATTTTCTAATTACAGGATCTTTAGTGTAAGAATCATACTTAAGGGCAATTTTAATAGAACCTTGAACTGAACTATCATCAAACTTATAGCTTAGTATGTATCCTTGATCAAATAATATTTTCGTCATTTCCTTTTTCAAATTAGAAGAAGGAATAGAAACTACCTTGTGACCAGCACTGTTAGCATTTCTAATTCTAGTTAAATAATCTGCAATTGGATCTGTATTCATTTTTTAAAAATATTTAAATTACCAGCTAGCTTTTCTTACTCCTGGGATTAAACCTTTATTAGCCATTTCTCTAAACATAACTCTGGAAATACCAAACTGTCTTATGTAACCCTTTGGTCTACCTGTTAGTTTGCATCTGTTATGTGCTCTTACAGGGGAAGAGTTTTTAGGTAATTTCTGTAACGCCTCATAATCACCAGCTTTTTTCAAAGCTTTTCTCTTAGCAGCGTACTTAGCACATAACTTTGCTCTTTTGACCTCACGGGCCTTCATTGATTCTTTAGCCATAATTAATTCTTTTTAAAAGGTAACCCAAGTTCACTTAATAAGGACTTTGCCTCTTTATCGGTGTTGGCACTTGTAACAAATGTAATATCCATACCAGAAATTTTATTCACTTTGTCTATATCTATTTCAGGAAATATAATTTGTTCTGTAACTCCTAAATTATAGTTTCCTCTTCCATCAAAACCAGAAGATTTAATTCCTTGAAAATCACGAACTCTAGGAAGAGCTGAAGTGATTAGTCTATCTAAAAACTCATACATTCTTTCAGATCTTAATGTAACTTTAGCTCCGATCGGCATACCTTTTCTTAATTTAAAAGTAGCAACATCCTTTTTAGAAATAGTCGGAATTGCTTTCTGTCCAGTAATCATAGTTAATTCATCAACAGCATGATCAATTAACTTTTTATCTGCTACAGCTCCACCAACTCCTTTACTTAAAACTATTTTTTTAAGTTTTGGAACCATCATCACATTTTTATAAGAATATTCTTCTTTTAGTGAAGAAACTATCCTTTCATTAAATTCTTTTTTTAATCTTGGTTGATAACTCATAATTAAATTATTTCATCAGATTTTAATGCAACTCTACTTTTTTTACCATCAATATTTTTAAAGCCAACTCTTGTTGTTTCTCCTTTTGAAGTTAAAAGAGAAAGATTTGATATATGTATGGCTGCTTCCTGTTCTGTTATTCCTCCTTTTGGATTTTGTGAACTAGGTTTATTATGTTTTTTTACCATATTAATACCTTCAACAATGGCTAAATTTTTTGATCTAAAAATCTTCACAACTTTACCTTCGGAACCTTTATCGTCCCCAGATAAAACTTTTACTTGATCTCCAGTTTTAATTTTAATTTTAATCATATTAATAAATTATAAAACTTCAGGTGCTAATGATACTATCTTCATAAATTTCTTGTCTCTCAACTCTCTAGCTACAGGACCAAAAACTCTAGTTCCTCTCATTTCACCAGCAGCATCTAATAATACGCAAGCATTATCATCAAACCTTATGTAGGAACCATCTTTCCTTCTTACTTCTTTTTTAGTTCTAACTACGACTGCAGTAGAAACCTGACCTTTTTTGATAGTTCCATTAGGTGTTGAGTGTTTAACTGTAATAACAATTTTGTCGCCAACAGAAGCATATCTCCTCTTAGTTCCTCCCAGGACTCGGATAGTTAAAACTTCTTTTGCCCCAGTGTTATCAGCAACCGATAATCTTGATTCTTGTTGTACCATTATTTAGCTCTTTCTAAAATTTGAACAAGTCTCCAACATTTTGATTTACTAAGTGGTCTTGTTTCCATTATTTTTACAGTATCTCCAATGTTGCATTCATTTTCATGATCATGAGCAACATAGCTTTTAGTTTTTAATACGAACTTTCCATACATAGGGTGTTTAACTTTATTAACTTCTGAAACAACAATAGATTTCTCCATTTTGTTACTAGTTACTATCCCAATTCTTTCTTTTCTTAAATTTCGTGTTTCCATTTTATTATTCTTGAATAGATCTAACGGTTAATTCTGTATTTATCCTGGCAATAGTTCTTCTTAAACTTTTAATCTGCATAGGATTTTCAATTGGAGAAATAGCATGGGTCATTTTCATTTCCGAAAGTTCTTTTTTAAATGAATTTAATTTTTCACTTAATTCTTCAACTGATAATTCTTTTACTTCTTTTTGTTTCATTTTATTTAATTAAGCTTCGAAATCTCTAGCAGTTATAAACTTAGTTTTTACAGGAAGTTTTTGTGCTGCGAGTCTCAATGCTTCTTTAGCAACATCAATTGGAACACCTGCAACTTCAAACATAATTCTTCCAGGTTTAACAACAGCTACAAAATATTCTGGAGCACCTTTACCTTTACCCATTCTTACCTCAAGTGGTTTTTTTGTAATTGGTTTATCTGGAAAAATCTTAATCCACAACTGACCTTCTCTCTTCATAAATCTCGTTGCGGCAATACGCGCAGCTTCAATTTGTCTGGAAGTTAAGAAACTAGAATCTAAAGACTTTATTCCAAACATACCATTAGAAAGCACATGTCCTCTGTTTGAAAGACCTTTCATACGGCCTTTCTGCATTTTCCTAAACTTTGTTCTTTTTGGTGATAACATTACTATACTATATTTTTAATTATCTTCTTCTTTGTTTTCTTCCCTTTGAGGGTCCCCCTTTAGATTTTGCGGCACTTAAACTAAGACCAACCAAAGGAGATAACTCTCTTTTTCCATAAACTTCGCCTTTCATAATCCAAACCTTTACTCCTAATTTTCCGTAAGTAGTTTGAGCTTCAACTAATGCATAATCAATATCTGCTCTAAAAGTTGATAAGGGAATCCTTCCTTCCTTATAAGATTCAGACCTAGCCATTTCTGCTCCATTTAATCTTCCAGAAATTTGAATTTTAATACCTTCTGCATTCATTCTCATAGAAGCAGCAATTGCCATTTTAATAGCTCTTCTGTAAGAAATTCTGCTCTCAATTTGTCTTGCAATACTAGCTCCAACTAATTGAGCTTCTAGTTCAGGTCTTTTAATTTCGATAATGTTCAATTGAACATCTTTCCCAGAAATTTTCTTTAGTTCTTCTTTTAATTTATCTACTTCTTGACCAGCTTTACCAATAATAATTCCAGGTCTAGCAGTTGTAATGGTAAGAGTAACTAATTTCAAAGTTCTTTCAATAATTACTCTTGATACACTTGCTTTAGCTAAACGAGCAAAAACATATTTTCTTAATTTATGATCTTCAGCTAGTTTATCTCCATAATCTCTTCCACCATACCAATTAGATTCCCATCCTCTAATGATACCTAACCTATTTCCTATTGGATTTGTTTTTTGTCCCATATTAACTATCAATTGAATTTTGTGATCCCAAAATTAGAGTAACGTGATTTGAACGTTTTCTAATTCGGTGAGCTCTCCCTTGAGGAGCTGGTCTCAACCTTTTTAACATTCCTGCACTATCAACTCTAATTTCTTTTATGAATAAATTTGCTTCTTCTACATCACCGTCTTCATTTTTTGCTTGCCAGTTAGAAATAGCTGAAAGAAGAAGTTTCTCTAATTTATTGGACGCTTCTTTTTGACTGAATTTTAACATGGTTAAAGCCATATCAACTTTCTTTCCCCTAACAGAATCGGCAACGATTCTCATCTTTCTAGGTGAGGTCGGACAATTATTAAGCTTAGCAAAAGCAATTTCTTTTTTTGCTTCTTTAATTTTTTCAGCAGTTTGTCTTTTTCTTAATCCCATTGCAAATTATATTATTTCTTGCCTTTATTTTTAGCACCAGCATGACCACGAAATGAGCGTGTTGGAGAAAACTCTCCTAATTTATGACCTACCATATTTTCTGTTATATAAACAGGAACAAACTGGCGACCATTATGAACAGCTATAGTCTGACCTACAAAATCAGGAATAATCATTGATGCTCTTGACCATGTTTTTATAACAGCTTTTTTCTTAGAGTCCAAATTCTTTTGAACTTTATTAATTAAACTGTAATGAACGTAAGGTCCTTTTTTTAGTGAACGTGCCATTTATTTACTTCTTTTTTCTTTCGATTATATATTTATTACTTGCTTTCTTCTTATCTCTTGTTCTGAAACCTTTTGCAGGAATACCATTCTTAGATCTAGGGTGTCCTCCAGAAGCTCTCCCTTCGCCTCCACCCATTGGATGATCTACAGGATTCATTGCTACTGGACGTGTTCTAGGTCTTCTTCCTAACCATCTCTTGGAACCTGCTTTACCATGAACCGTCAATTGATGATCAGAATTTGAAACTGAACCAATAGTTGCATGGCAAACAGAAAGGATCATTCTTGTCTCTCCGGATGGCATTTTAACAGTAACAAATTTACCATCCTTAGCCATAAGTTGAGCAAATGAACCAGCACTTCTAGCTATTGCAGCACCCTTTCCAGGATTCATTTCAATACAAGAAATTATAGTTCCCAATGGAATATCAGATAAAGGCATACAATTACCAATATTAGGTGACTTATTTGATCCTGAAACTATTTTAGCACCAACTTTGAGGCCCTTAAGAGCGATTATATATCTTTTCTCATTATCATCGAACTTGGTCAAAGCTATAAAAGCAGATCTGTTAGGATCATATTCAATAGACAAAACTTCTGAAACATCATCGTGTCTATTTCTCTTAAAATCGATAACTCTGTATCTTTTTTTATGTCCACCTCCTATAAATTTCATAGTCATTTTACCATGACTATTTCTTCCACCTGTTCTTTTCTTTCCAGTAAGTAAACTTTTTTCTGGATTATTAGTTGTTATGGCATCAAAACCATTAACAACTCTTCCTCGTTGTCCGGGTGTGATAGGTTTTAAAACTTTTACTGCCATTATATTATTTATTTAAAGTTTATTATAAAAATCAATTGTATCTCCTTCTGCTAACTGAACTACAGCCTTTTTGGTTGTAGCAGACTTACCTCTTTGAATACCAGTTTTAGTATATCTCGTTTTTCTTTCTGCACCATATCTCATGGTCCTTACCTTATCAACTGAAACACCATATGTGATTTCAACTGCTTTTTTTATTTGAACTTTATTAGCATTAGTATCTACCATGAAAGTAAATCTGTTTTTTAGTTCACTATCAGCAGTAGCTTTTTCAGTAATAACTGGTTTAAGTAAAATATTCATACTAACTTAAATTTGATTCAATTTGTTCTAAAGAGCTTTCTAAAAACACTACATGTTGAGCATTCATAATTCCGTAAGTACTTATTTCAGAGTTGGTTACAACACTAGTACGCTCTAAATTACGGGCCGATAAATATACATTTTTATTAACACCACCCAAGATAAATAAAGACTTTTTATCTTGAATTCCTAGAGCGTTAATAACCTCAGAAAAAGATTTAGTTTTTGGAGATTCAAAATCAAAATCTTCAACAACTGTAACTGATTTAGATTTTAATTTTAAAGTAAGAGCCGATCGTCTTGCTAATTTCTTAACATTTTTGTTAAGTTTTTGAGAATAAGATCTAACTCTAGGACCAAAAATAGTTCCCCCTCCTCTAAACAAAGGATTTTTTATACTTCCAGCTCTAGCAGTCCCTGTTCCCTTTTGTTTTTTAATTTTTCTAGTACTTCCAGCAATTTCAGCACGTTCTTTAGTTTTATTTGTTCCCTGACGTTGATTTGCTAAATACCTTTTAACATCTAAATATACAGCGTGGTCATTAGGTTTAATTTCAAAAATAGATTTAGAAAGTTCAACAGATCTTCCTGTATCTTTACCTTTAATATTTAAAACAGATACTTTCATTATTTTCTAATTATTACAAATGAGTTCTTGTGCCCAGGGACACATCCTTTTAGTACTAATAAATTCTTTTCGGCTACTACCTTTAATACCCTAAGGTTTTGAATAGTAATTTTCTCATTGCCCATTCTTCCTGCCATTTTCATTCCCTTGAATACTCTGGCTGGGTAAGACGCAGCACCGATTGAGCCTGGTGCTCTCAATCTATTATGTTGACCATGAGTAGCTTGACCAACTCCGGCAAAACCATGTCTTTTTACTACACCCTGAAAACCTTTACCTTTTGAAGTTCCTGAAACATCTACAAATTCACCTTCATTAAAATGTTCAACAGTTAATTTATCACCAAGATTCAGTTCTTGATCAAAATTTTGGAATTCAATTAATTTTTGTTTTGCAGAAGATTTAGATTTCTTAAAATGACCTGCTTCAGCTTTAGTTGTATGTTTATCATTT
>QOPV01000026.1 GCA_003331265.1 Cryomorphaceae bacterium
TAGCAATTCCAATATAGAGGGAAAAAGTTATTCCAATCATTAACCAAATCCAAACTTGTAATTCCATAATTATTTTTTAGAATGATATTTTTTATCTAATCTGTTCATTAAATAGATGTATATAAAAATCAAAGTAACAAATACATAGATTGATCCTTGTTGGGCAAACCAGAATCCTAATTTAAATCCTCCAATTTTAAATTGGTTAAGTTCATCTATTAATAAAATTCCAAATCCAAAAGAAACGGTAAACCATACAGATAATAATATTAAAAGATATTTTAAATTTTCTTTCCAGTATTTTTTAGCGATGTTTTTATCCATTTTTTAATTATTTATCATTTTTTATAATTATTACAATGAGTAATAATAAAACCCTATAATTAAGTTAGGATTATAAAACCTTTTACAATTGGGTTATTTTATTCACAATGTAGGTTTTTTAAATCATTTGACTCATTAAAAAAGACAAACACATCAAACTTTAAATATAAATCAACTATTTTTAGTTATAAATTAAATTTAAATGAAATTTAGAATACTATTTGTCGTTTTTATAATCACTTTTTTTTCATGCGATTTTATATCTAAAAAACCTAGCGTATCAAGTGCTCATAATTGTATGCCAAGTACGTTTGAAACAAATGGCAATTTAGATATTATTAATGAAATTGAGTATGCAATAAATGGCAGTAATGAAGGAATGATATTTGTAGAGGGAGGTGAATTTGAAATGGGAGGTGATAATAATGAAGCTAAACAAGATGAGCTTCCTAAACATAAAGTTGTGGTTAACTCATTCTGGATGGATGAAACTGAGGTAACAAATAATCAATTTAAAGAATTTATCAAAGCAACAGGATACGTAACGACAGCAGAAAAAGCTATTGATTGGAACGAAATAAAAAAAATTTTACCACCAAATACGCCCAAACCCCACGACAGTTTATTATCTCCAGCATCATTAATTTTTTATCAAACAGACGCTGTTAATATGAGTGATTTTACACAATGGTGGAGGTTAGAAAAAAATGCTAATTGGAAACAACCTTTTGGAAAAGATAGTAATATTGAGGGTAAGGGAAATCATCCAGTTATTCATATAAGTTGGGACGATGCTATGGCTTATTGTAAATGGGCAGGAAAAAGACTGCCAACAGAAGCAGAATTTGAGTACGCATCCAGAGGAGGATTGAAAAATAACCTTTATAGTTGGGGTAATGAACCTATTTACAAAGGGGATACGAAAGCAAATACTTGGGAGGGTAAATTTCCCTCAAATAATAATTTAAATGACAAATATTATTATACTGCACCTGTAAAATCTTTTAAACCAAATGCATACGGATTTTATGATCTTGGAGGAAATGTATGGGAATGGTGTTCGGATTGGTATCATTCAGATTATTATGAAATGATTTCAAAAAGTGTGGTATCAAATCCCAGAGGACCAGAAACAAGTTATGATCGAAACGAACCTTATAGTCCAAAAAAAGTAATGAGAGGAGGAAGTTTTTTGTGTAATGATTCTTATTGTAGTGGTTTTAGAAATTCTATGAGAATGAAAAGCACACCTGATTCAAGCTCTTTACATGCTGGGTTTAGAACGGTAATGGACGAAAGAGTTTAAAAACAAAATACCCCTGGTTTTGGAACTCAGGGGTATTTAACAACAACTAACCAAAAATATTATGTATTAACACTATCACATTAATCGTGCCAAACTCAATTTTAGTTAGAATTTTTTAACATCATTTTGAATGGAATAATCGTTTTATATCCTTTTTTTTGAAAATAATCAGGCGAGTTTTTGGGTCCAGCAGCCAAAATAAAATCTCCTCCCCAAGCTCCAAGACTTTTAATTTCACCTAAATAATCAACGAATAATTTCTTTTTTACTGGAACAGAATTAAGTTCAATTGAAAGAAGTTTTTCATGTTCAATTATGCAACTTTGAAATTCAATGAGGTCATTGGAATTAAGAAATTTTTTTGTCAAATTAGAGAAAGTGTCAATAAGATCTGAAGATATTTTTTTATTATTAAAAATTTTTATTTCACTGTTTGTATTCTGTTTTTTATTTAGATGGATAAAAAATAAATTTTCACTGAATCTAGGATTAAATGAAGTTCTCTCAAATTTTGGTTTTTTATTTTTAAGTTGATATAAGATGGGGTCATTGCTTTCTGCGCAGGCAATATCATACCCACTTCCTTTGTAATTAGACCATAGTAATTTGTACGGATCGATATTTGCCCATTTAGCAATATTATTTATTAGGGTTGAAGAGCTGCCTAATCCCCAGTTATTTGGAAATTCAAGTTTAGTGTTTACAAAACCACTAAAATCTTTATTTAAGAATTTAGGATTCATTTTTTTTGCAGAAAATAAAATTGCACGTAGAGAATTCCCAATGCTTTCATCACTGTTTTTTAAAAATTTAAGTGAGGGCAAAATGAATTCACAATTAAACCAAATTTGATTTTTAGAATCATAGCTTTCCCAAGCTAATGTGCTAGAATCATTTTTTATAAATGATAATGATTGTTGGAATTTTGTAGGGATGGCTAATGCTAATGCACCTTTTAGAACAAGGTATTCAGATGTAATTAAAATTTTACCAGAACTATTGGTTTTATAATTCATTATTTCTAAGTTTTAACAACTCTTTTTCAACAGAGCTAAAAGAAACAATATTTGATTTAAAATGATGGATAAGTTTATTTTTTTCATCCTCATTAGAATTTAATGTGTTTAAAATATTAATTAAATGCATTTTCATATGCCCTTTTTGAATTCCAGATGTAATTAGTGAAGAAATAGCCCCAAAATTTTGTGCAAGCCCAGCCACAGCTACCAATTTCATCAACTCTTTTCCTGTAGGATTTTTAAGTAATTTTAAACACCACTTAACAATAGGATGTATTGCAGTGATTCCTCCTACTGTTCCAAGTGACAGCGGTAATTCAATCCAGAAATTAAAAACACCATTTTTAATCGATAAATCTGAAAGACTAGTATAGTTTCCATTTCTTGATGCATAAGCATGAATACCTGCTTCAATTGCTCTAAAATCATTACCTGTAGCAATACTGACAGCATCTACTCCGTTCATAATACCTTTATTGTGAGTTACAGCTCTTTCTTTTTGAGTCTTAGCAATATTAATCGCTTGATAGAATTTTTCTGAAAATTGTTTAGGAGTTAGTTCTGATTCTAAATCTGCAATGGGGCAGCTTACCTCTGCTCTCACGAGACAGTCTGGAACGTAGTTAGAAAGAATACTCATAATAATTTCAATATTTTTTTCTTTTTCAGTAAAAGGTTCAAATAATAAAGCTTCTTTTTTTAAAGTTTTAGCAAATTGTTCTAAACAGGAATTAATAAAGTTTGCACCCATAGAATCTACCGTATCAAAAGTGGCATTAAGCTGGAAATAATTTGCTATATCATTAGTTTTATCGAACAATTCAATATTTAATATTCCACCTCCTCTTTTAGTCATATTATGACTAATCTTATCGCATTCTTTTTTAAGAATTACTTTAATTTTATTAAAAAATTTATTCAGCTTTTTTTTATCTCCCTTAAAAATAAAATGTACTTGACCATTTTTTTTGAAATCAATTATTTTTGTTTTAAACCCACCTCTTTTTCTCCAAAATTTTGCTGCTTTACAGGCGGCAGCTACCACTGAACTTTCTTCAATAGCCATAGGGATAGTATAGTCTTCTCCATCAATTAGAAAATTAGGAGCTAAACCGAGAGGAAAAATAAAATTAGAAATTGTATTTTCTGAAAATTCATCGTGAAGTTTTTGTAAATCTATATCATTGTTCCAGTACTGTTCAAGTACACTAAAGGAATCATTATCTTTATGAAAATAAGTATTGTTAACCCAAGCTATTTTTTCGAGTTTACTTAATTTGGAAAACCCTTCAATTTTATTTTTATAAAAATTTTTTTTCACTGCACAAAGATAGCAATTGTGAGGCGTTATTGAATAATATGACCTTTTATAATTTTAAATTTATCACCATATTTATGTACAAATTAATTATTGTATGAAAAATTTTTTTAAATATTTTTTGACACCTTTTTTAATCTTTACACTTTTAAGTTGTAATGAAAGTAAAAACTCCAACCCCAATATTATATACATTTTAGCTGATGATTTGGGATATGGTGAGATAGGAGTTTTTGGACAAAAACATATTGAAACTCCCAATATTGATGCCTTAGCAAAAAATGGAATGATTTTTACAGATCATTACTCAGGATCTCCAGTATGTGCCCCATCAAGAAGTGTTCTCATGACAGGCTTGCATACTGGTAAAACGCCAATAAGAGATAATGGTGAATGGGGAGAAAGAGGAAACGTTTGGAGTTTTAAGGCAATGTTAGATAATCCAAATTTGGAAGGCCAAAGACCTCTTCCTGACTCAATTGTTACAGTTGCACAAGTTCTTAAAAATAGTGGTTATAGGACTGGAATGGTTGGAAAATGGGGACTTGGAGCTCCAAACACTATGAGTATTCCTAATGAAAAAGGTTTTGATTTTTTTTACGGATATAATTGTCAAAGATTAGCTCACTCATATTATCCGACACATCTTTGGAAAAATAAAGAGAGAGAATATTTAGATAATTATTTGGTTGAAAAAAATGAGGATTTGGCACCTGATGCAGATATATATGATGAGATAAGCTATGCTAAATATAATCAGATAGATTACACACCAACTTTAATGCATAATGAGGCTTTGAATTTTATTGAGAAGAATAAAAACGAAAATTTTTTCCTTTATTACGCATCACTAATTCCTCACCTAGCTCTTCAAGCTCCAAAAAAATGGGAAGATTATTATAGAAAAAAGTTTGGCAAGGAAGAGCCTTACACAGGATATTCATATTACCCTAGTATGACCCCTAAAGCCACCTACGCAGCTATGATTTCTTATTTAGACGAACAAGTTGGAGAGATCGTATCTAAATTAAAAGAAATAGGTCAGTATGATAATACATTAATTATTTTCACAAGTGATAATGGCCCAAGCTTTTTGAAAGAAGTTGATGTAGAGTTTTTTGAAAGCGCATCTTATTTAAATAGTTCTAGGGATAGACTAAAGGGAAGTGTAAATGAGGGAGGAATTAGAGTGCCAATGATAGCGTCTTGGCCCAACGTAATTAAAAAAGAAACAAAAACTAATCACATTTCATCTTTTCAAGATTTTTACGCAACAGTATGTGATATTTTGAATATTGAACCACCGTACGAAATTGATGGGTTGAGTTTTTATCCAACTTTAAAAGATGAAAATCAAATTAAACATAATTACCTGTATTGGGAGAAAGCCTCAAAAAGTGGACAACAAGGTATTCGATATGGTAAATGGAAAGGAATAAAAAAGAATTTACAAAATGGAAAGCAGAAACTAAAATTATATAACCTTGATGAAGACATTTTGGAGTTAAATGATATAGCTGAAAAACATCCAGAGATTGTATCAAAGCTTGAGGAATTTTTAATTGAAGCTAGAACAAAACCTAAATTAGATAGGTTTAAAATTAAAGGTTTAGGAGACTAAAATTATGACTGACTCAATTGTTATAATGGCAGCAGGTGCCTCCTCTAGAATGAAAAGGCAAACATTAAACAATAAACTCAGTTCCGAAAAAGTTAAAGAAGCTAACTCAAAAAGTAAGGCTCTAATAGAATTTGGAGAAGATAAGACGCCATTTATTAGCTACCTATTAAAAAATATTATATGTTCTGGTTTTAAAAATATCTATATAGTTACAAGCAGAAATGATAGTTATTTTAGAGAGAATTTTGAACAAATATTAAAAATAGAACTTAATAAAGTAAACATTTTTTTTGCCATTCAGCATATTCCAATAAATCGAAAAAAACCTTTGGGAACTGCGGATGCGGTTTTACAGACTATGAATCAGTTTCCTGAACTAAAGTCTAATTTTTTTTGTGTCTGCAATGGTGATAATTTGTATTCAAAACAAGCTTTAATAAAAATAAGAAAAACTAAATTTAAGAATGCTTTTATTGCTTATGATAGGGATGGATTGAAATTTCCAAAACAAAGAATTTCTTCTTTTGCAATTGCTAAAATTGATAATGAAAATATTTTATTGGATATAATTGAAAAACCTAGTAAACAAATGATCAATGAATCTAAAGACTCATTGGGTAAAATTAGAGTTAGTATGAATCTTTTAAAATTTGATGGAGAAAAATCTTACAGTTATTTCAATAATTGCACAATAAATAAAAAAAGAAATGAGAAAGAAATACCTGATGTTATAAAAAAAATGATTAGTGAAGGCAGAATAAATATAAAAGGGATTTTAATTTCAGAAAATGTTCTTGATTTAACCTCAAAAAATGATATAGTTGAAGTTCAAAAATATATTATTTGATATTCTTTATCTACTTAAATATGTGCTTAAGCTATTAATTGTGTAAATTTATTAGTCATTGGCATAAATTTAATTAATAAATTAAATATGATTGAATTATCTTCATTAGACTACACGATAATATCTTGTTTTTTTTCTATAACATTAATTATTGGTTTTTTAGTATCAAAAAAATCTTCCTCTAGTTCTTCTGAGTATTTTCTTTCAGGAAGAAATATGCCTTGGTGGTTATTAGGAATTTCAATGGTTGCTACAACTTTTTCAACTGACACTCCAAATCTTGTAACAGATATTGTAAGAACAAGTGGTGTTTCTGGTAATTGGGTTTGGTGGGCATTTTTATTAACTGGTTTACTAACGGTTTTTGTTTATGCCAAGTTGTGGAGAAGGTCAAATGTTAATACCGATATGGAATTTTATGAATTAAGATACAGTGGTTGGGGAGGTAAATTTTTGAGAGGATTTAGAGCTATTTATTTGGGAGTAATTTTTAATGTAATGGCTATGTCCGGTGTTACTCTTGCTGCTATAAAAATTGGAGAGATAATGCTTGGTCTTTCTCCTATAGATACAATCTTATATGCTGGAACTATTACAGTAATTTTTAGTACTGTCGGAGGGTTTAGAGGTGTGGTTTATACAGATTTTATATTATTTTTTGCAGCTATGGTGGGTTCTGTAGGAGCGGCATATTATCTCGTAAATATTCCTGAAGTTGGTGGAATGGCCAATTTAATTGCCAACACGCCAAAAGATATGCTTTATTTGACTCCTAGTTTTGATGATCCAGATATTTATATCCCATTATTAATTGTTCCTCTTGCAGTTCAGTGGTGGAGTTCTTGGTATCCAGGAGCAGAACCTGGTGGAGGAGGTTATATAGCCCAAAGAATGTTAGCTGCTAAAGATGAAAACCATGCGATAGGTGCAACTTTTTTCTTTAATGTAATGCATTATGCTCTTAGACCTTGGCCATGGATAATTGTTGCATTAGCTTCATTAATTGTTTTCCCAGATTTAGCTAGTATTCAAGAAGCATTTCCTAATGTTTCTGATGATAAACTTGGCCATGATCTTGCATATCCTGCTATGTTAACAATGTTGCCTTCAGGATTATTGGGATTAGTTGTTGCATCGTTAGTAGCAGCATATATGTCAACGATTTCAACGCATTTAAACTGGGGATCTTCTTATATTGTTAATGATTTTTATAAACAACAAATTAAAAAAAATGCATCTGAGAAAGAACTTGTAAATATTGGTAGAATATCAACAATAGTTTTATTTTTATTAAGTGCTGTTTTTGCACTATTTTTAACAAACGCTCTTCAATTATTTGATGTTATCTTAATGTTTGGTGCAGGAACAGGACTAATTTTTATTTTGAGATGGTTTTGGTGGAGAATCAATGCATGGAGTGAAATCACAGCAATGTTTGTTTCAGGATTTGTTTCTATAATATTAAATTTCACAAGTATAGGACCAAGCTTATTTTCTGATTTAGGAATTATGCCAACTTATTACAAGTTTCCAATGGTTGTCTTATTTACAACTGTTGTGTGGGTTGCAGTTACATTATTTACTAATCCAGATTCGACTGAAACTCTAATTAATTTTTGTAGAAAGACAAACCCAGGTGGTCCTGGCTGGAAAAAAATTAAAAATGAAGCTTTGAGAAAAAATATTGAATTAAAGAATGAACCTGAAAAAGCTTGGTCAGTTCCACTTGGAATAGTCTGTATGTTATTAGGTAGTTTTGCTGTTTATTCTATTTTATTTTCAACTGGATATTTCATTTATGGAGAAATAAATAATGGGATTACTTTTTTAGTCATTGGTTTGTCTTTTGCAATTTTTCTTAAACATAATTGGAATAAATTAAAAAAATTAAAATGACAATAAACTATAAATCTCCCGGAACATTAGAGGCAACAAGATTTGAAAAAATTCATAGTGTTATTTTCAAAGAATCTAAAGAGGCGTCAAAGATTATTGCTAAAGAAATAGCAGATTTAATAAAACAAAAACAAAAAGAAAATAAAAATTGTGTTTTAGGTCTAGCCACTGGTTCTTCTCCAATTTCCGTTTACAATGAGCTGGTAAGGATGCACATTGAGGACGGTTTAAGCTTTTCAAATGTAATTTCATATAATTTAGATGAATATTTTCCAATGTCTAAAGTTGATCTGCAGAGTTATGTTCATTTTATGAACATTCATTTGTTTGATCATATTGATATCAAAAAAGAAAATATTCATGTTCCTAATGGATCCATATCAAATGATAAAATAAATAAATATTGTGCTAGTTATGAGAAATCTATATCTGATTCTGGCGGAATTGATTTCCAGCTTTTAGGAATTGGTAGAACTGGACATATTGGTTTTAATGAGCCAGGATCTAATTATGATTCTTTAACTAGGTTAGTTCATCTTGATTACTTAACTAGAAACGATGCAAGAAAGGCATTTGTTGGAATTGAAAATGTTCCAACAACAGCTATTACTATGGGCATTAGAACTATCAGAAAGTCTAAAAGAATCGTTCTTATTGCATGGGGAAATAATAAATCTTTTGTTGTTAGGAATGCGATTGAAGGCGAAATTAACTCAAATATTCCGGCTAGTTTTCTTCAAAAACATAAAAATGTAACATTTGTTTTAGATCAATCTGCATCTGAAGAGTTGACTAGAGTTAAAACCCCATGGAGAACAGGTCAAACTAATTGGAGTGAAGAATTAAAAGCTAAAGCTGTTGCTTGGTTGTGTAATAAAACAAACAAATCTGTCTTGAATTTAACAGAGTCAGATTACAATGAAAATAATTTATCAGAACTTCTGCTTGAAAAATCATATTATGATTTAAATTTAGATTTCTACAAGCGAATTTTTAGATCAATAACGGGTTGGCCTGGCGGTAAACCAAACTCTGATGATGATGGGAGACCTGAGAGGTCAAAACCCTCAAAAAAAAGAGTGTTAATATTTAGTCCACACCCTGATGATGATGTAATTTCAATGGGAGGAACTTTTGACAGACTCGTATCTCAAGGTCATGAAGTTCATGTTGTTTACCAAACTTCAGGAAATATTGCTGTTAGCAATTCAGATGTTTTAAAATTTTTAGAAGTTATTAATTCTACATTTCCTAATTTTAACGGTATAAACAAAGAGTTAATTAGCTTATTAAAAAATAATACTGAAATTATTAATAACCCAAGAGTTAGGGAAATTGCAGCTACAATTAGAGAAAAAGAATCTTTAGCCGCAACAAGATTTATTGGAATTCCGGATAAAAATGTACATTTTTTAAAATTACCATTTTATGAAACCGGTGGGATAAAAAAGTCAATTCCAAATAATTTAGATTTAAAATTAACTACCAAAATAATTTCTAAAATTAAACCTCACCAGATTTATGCTGCTGGAGATCTTGCTGATCCACACGGAACACATAAAGTTTGTTTAGATATTCTATTTGATGCTTTATCAAAATTAAAGGATGAATTATTTATGAAAGATTGTTGGGTTTGGTTATACAGGGGGGCATGGCATGAGTGGCCTATTCATGAAATTGATATGGCAGTTCCGATGAGTCCATTTCAAGTTTTAAGAAAAAGAAAAGCAATTTTTTATCATCAAACTCAAAAAGATAATGTTATGTTCCAAGGGGATGACAATAGGGAATTTTGGGTTAGAACTGAGGATAGAAATAGAGCAATTGCTAAAAAGTTTAGAGACATAGGAATGTCTGACTACTCTGCAATTGAGACTTTTAAAAGATACCATTTTTAGGTAACTTAACACTATGCTAATTATTAAAGAAGTATGCGTTGATTCCTTAAGTGATGCAATGAATGCTGAAAAAAACGGCGCAAATAGAATTGAATTGTGCTCCAGACTTGACAAAGATGGACTAACTCCCTCTAGAAAACTAATAAGGGATTGTTTTAACTTATTAAAAATCCCTATCAGAGTTATGATAAGGCCAAAACACCCTTCATTTGTCTATTCTGAAAATGAAATTTCTCAGATGATAAAAGAAATTAGTTATTGTAAAATGATAGGAGTAGACGGAGTAGTTTTTGGATGTTTAGACAATAACTTTGATTTTAATATTGATCAAATTGATTTACTTTCTGAGATTGCAAAACCGTTAAATGTTATTATTCATAAATCTATCGACAGTACTAGTTCTGTAATAGAATCACTTTCAAAAATACTTAAAAATAAAAATATTAATGGTGTATTATCCTCTGGAGGAAACCGCTTTGCTAAAGATGCTATAAAAACTCTAAAAAAAATGTTAGATTTAAGTCCTGAAAATTTTGAAATTATTTGTGCGGGTGGTATTACATTTGAAAATTTCAATTATTTGCACAAAAAAATTAATGCAAAATATTATCATGGAAAAAAAATAATTAACATAAAATAAAAAAATGATTGATCAAACTACCATACAGAATAAAACTTTTTTTGGACATCCTATAGGCCTATTTGTTTTATTTTTCACTGAGTTGTGGGAACGATTTAGTTATTATGGGATGAGAGCTATTCTTGTCCTTTATTTGGTCTCTGAAACATCTGGTGATAATCCTGGGATGGGATGGAGTGATAGTTCAGCTATTGCGCTTTATGGTTGGTACACTATGTTTGTGTATTTAGCAACAATCCCTGGTGGAATTTTGGCTGACAGGTATTTGGGTCAAAGGAAGTCTGTTATGCTTGGAGGTCTTTTATTATGTTTTGGCCATGGTATATTAGCCGTTGAAGCATTATGGGCATTTTATACTGGATTAGCTTTTATTGTATTGGGTGTTGGATGTTTAAAAGGAAATATATCAACAATGGTTGGAGGACTTTATTCAAAAAATGATAACAACAAGCGAGATATGGGTTTTTATATTTTTTATATGGGAATCAATATTGGCGCAGCAGTTGCAGCACTAGTTGTGGGTTATATTGGTGAAACGTATAATTGGCATTATGGATTTGGATTAGCGGGTATTGGAATGGCAATAGGACAATTTGGATATTGGAAAGGACAAAAGTATTTGTCCCATGTCGGTAATTTAATAAAAATAGAATCAACAAATAAAAGTAATTCGGAAAATTTATTTTTACAAATATTTAAAAAAACCAATTCACTTATAGGGTTTTCTTTAATGGCTCTTTTGGGAGTTTATATTGGATTATATATCGATTGGAGCTACGGACTCCTATTAATAGCTATCGCTTTTGCAGTAGGATTTGCAATAGTAGTTTATAACGATGGAAATAAAGTTGAAAAGGATCGAATATTAGTTACATATTTAGCCTTTCTAATTGTCATAGTTTTTTGGGGATCATTTGAGCAGGCTGGTGGTTTAATGAATTTATATGCTTCACAAAAAACAGATTTATCTTTAGGTTCCTTCATGGTGCCAGCAAGTTGGTTTCAGTCTGTAAATGCAATTTTTATTTTAATTTTTGCAACAGCTATTGGCTCTTTTTGGATTTGGTGGAAAAAATCAGGATATGAGCATTCCTCTTTATTTAAAATGGCCTTAGGAGTAATTATTATGGGGTTTGGTTTTTTTTTCATGTCAATGGCTGCTAATGAGGTTGTTTATGATGGATCAGGTGAAATCACAAAAAAATCAGCAATGTATTGGTTGGTATTAGCTTATTTATTTCATACAATCGGTGAGTTGTGTGCTTCGCCTGTTGCCCTTTCTTTTATCACAAAATTAGCGCCAGCTAGATGGGGAGCATTTATGATGGGAGCTTATTTTGCGGCCACTGGACTTGGAAATAAAGTGGCTGGATTAATTGGGGAAAATGCTAGTGAAGTAGGTGATTACACAACATTCATAGGAATTACTATTTTTTGTACAATTTTTGGTTTATTAGTTATTTTAATTTTAAAACCATTAAAAAGGCTCGTACATGGAGCAGAATAAATATTTTAAATGTTTTCATTAATTAGAATTATATCGATAATATTTTTTCTTAGTTTTTTTAATAATTATTCTCAAGAAATTAAGTGGATAAGTTTTGAAAAGGCGCTAGAAGCTCAAAAAACTCATCCTAAAAATTTAATTTTAGATGTTTACACCAATTGGTGTGGTCCATGTAAATTAATGGATAAAAACACTTTTCAAAATAAGTTTATTGCTGAATTTATTAATGAGCATTATTACGCTGTAAAGTTCAATGCCGAGGGAAACGAAAAGATTAATTTTAGAGGAAGAAAGTATGAAAATATTGGATATGATTCAAGCAGATCACAATCCAGAAATTCTTCTCACCAATTTGCTCGATTTCTTGGTGTTAATGCTTATCCGACTACAATGTTTTTTGATGATAAGATGAATTTAATCACTCCAATCAAAGGATATTTAGTTCCTCAACAATTAGAAATATATCTTGAACTTTTTAAGGATGATGATTATAAGCTAGTTCAATCTCAAGAAGATTTTGATAAATTTATTCAAGGTTTCGAAAGTAAGTTAAAAGGATAACCTATTTTTTATTAGCCTTTTCAATATAAATATCTAATGCTTTAGACATTGAGGGAACCTTTGGAGATGGTGCTGAAATATCAATTCTTAATCCAGCTTTTTCAGCAGCCTTAACTGTCGTTTTTCCATACACAGCTATTCTTGTGTCATTTTGTTTAAACTCAGGAAAATTTGATAATAATGATTCTATACCAGAGGGACTAAAAAACACGAGGACGTCATAAAATACTTTTTTGAGGCTAGAAAGGTCGCTTATTACTGTTTTGTAAAAGGTTCCTTTAACCCATTTAACACCAAGCTCATCAAGTCTTTTTGGTATAGCAGGTGATAAAACGTCAGATGCAGGAATGAGAAAACTTTCCTCATTGTATTTAGCTATTTGCACAGATAAATCTTCAAATGTTCTTCCACCAACGTAAATTTTTCTTTTTCTGTAAACCACGTATTTTTGTAAATAAAAAGCAACAGCTTCAGATAAACAAAAATATTTTAATGCATTAGGGATTGGGAACCTCATTTCTTCAGCAACTCTAAAAAAATGATCTACAGCATTTCGACTCGTTAATATAATGGCAGAAAATTTAGATAAATCAATTTTTTGATGTCGAACTTCTCTGGCTCCTACTCCTTCAACATGAATAAATGGTATAAAATCGATTTTTACCTTTCTTTTAGTTTTTAGTTGAGAATATGGAGAATTTTCCAGAGTTGGTTTTGGTTGAGAAATTAAAATAGTTTTTACCTTCATATTTTTAAATATTTAAAAGCTTCCAGCATAACTATTGCAGCAGGTGCTATTTCGAACGCGCAAAGGTACAAAATAAAATATACAAGGCCTTTGTATGAGCTGTCAGAATACTTTTTAAATATATATTTGAATGAAAAAAACAGATAAATTATAAATAAAATAAAGCTTATTATAATTGTTATTTTATTTGAAATTGGATTAAAAATTATAATTATTAAATAAAAATATAAATATACCGAAATGAGGTTTTTTAGTCCAATCCTATATCTGTTTATTTCTACTAAATTTTCCTTAAAATTTAGTACAATTGATATTGTTTTTTCAATGAGATATTTGATAATAATATAAAATAAAATCATTCCAGAAATCATTAAATAATTATAAAACTGTAATTCATAAAATTTATATGGAAATAGATAAACAGTAATGAACAGAGAGAGAATATTTATTCTATGAAAAAACATTAAAGTATTTAGGGATGTAAAAAAAGGTATTGTTGATCCAGATTTAAAAATAAAATATCTGTCAATATTCCAAAATTTTATTAAAAATTGAAATTTATCTCCCCCAACAAGTCTTGCAGCAACAATTAACAACGAGGATACAATTAATAAAATTTTTATCCAGTTCTCTATCAATTCTTCTTTAAAAATCAGTTCATTCATGATTCAAAATTAGCATTATTTTAGATGATGAAATTGAAAATAATTTTTAGTTTATTAAATCTGTATTTTTGTTTTAAAATTAAATGATGTCTAAAGCTATTATAATTATACCTACATATAACGAAAAAGAAAATGTTCCCATAGTTTTGGATAAACTATTAAACCTTTCAGTTAGATTTGATGTTTTATTCGTTGATGATAATTCCCCAGATGGAACAGCTGAAATAGTTAAAAATTATATTAAAAAAAATGATACAAGAGTTTTTTTAGAGTCTAAAAACAAAAAAGAAGGATTAGGTAAAGCCTATACTCATGGATTTTCTTGGGCATTATCAAAAAATTATGATTATATTTTTGAGATGGATGCCGACCTTTCTCATGATCCTCTAGACTTGGTTAAAATGTACAAAGAACTTGAGAGTTCAAATTGTGATGTTGTAGTCGGATCTAGATATATTAATGGGATCAATGTTGTAAATTGGCCATTAAGCAGAATAATTTTGTCCTACTTGGCCTCAATGTATTCAAGAGTAATTACGGGACTTCCTGTAAGAGATGCAACATCAGGTTTCGTAGGATACAGGAGAGAAGTTTTAAGCAAAATGAATTTAGATTCTATATTATTTAATGGTTATGCTTTTCAGATTGAACTTAAATTTAAAGCCTACAAAAATAACTTTAGAATTTTGGAGATACCCATTATTTTTAGAGATCGAATTTATGGTGAATCTAAAATGAACGGTGATATAATTTTCGAAGCTATTTTTGGTTTAATTAAATTGAAAATTTACAGTTTTTTTAACTGCTTAAACAAATAATAATGTCAGAAATATTAATTAAAAATGCTCGAATTGTAAATGAAGGTAAAATATTCAAATCTGATTTATTAATAAATGAGAATTTAATAAGCGAAATTTCTAAGGATATCCCAATAAAGGATCACTATAAAATAATTAGTGCAGAAAATAAAGTATTAATTCCAGGTGTTATTGATGATCAGGTTCATTTTAGAGAACCAGGACTTACACATAAAGCCACTATTAATTCTGAATCAAAAGCTGCTGTAGCTGGTGGAATAACTTCTTATATAGAGATGCCTAATACAATTCCTCAAACAACAACATTAAAAGCATTAGAAGACAAGTTTGAATTAGCCAAAAACAATTCTTATGCAAATTATTCTTTCATGTTTGGAGGAACTAACGAAAATATTGAAGAAATAAAAAAATTAGATAAAAAAAAGGTTGCTGCATTAAAACTTTTTTTAGGCTCTTCAACAGGAAAGATGTTAGTCGATGATCAAAAAGTTTTAAAAGAAATCTTTGAAAATACAGATCTTTTAATAGCAGTACATAGCGAAGATGAAAAAATAATTAATAAGAACTTGACTTTATTTAAGTCAAAATTTGGTGATAAAATTCCTTTTGATTGTCATTCTAAGATTCGGTCAGAAGAGGCTTGTTTAAAATCAACAAAGAAAATTATAGCTCTGGCAAAAGAAACCGGGGCTAGATTACATGTTTTTCATTTATCAACCAAAAGTGAATCACTTTTATTTGACAATAAAATTCCTTTGAAACAAAAACAAATAACCTCTGAAGTTTGTGTTCACCACTTATGGTTTTCTGATAAAGATTATAAGAAAAAGCAATCTTTAATAAAATGGAACCCTGCTATAAAATCTGAAGGTGATAAAGAAGCTCTTTGGATAGCCTTAAATAATGACAGGATTGATATTATAGCTACTGATCATGCTCCTCACACAATTGAGGAGAAATCAAAAACATATTTAGATTGTCCATCCGGTGGCCCCTTAGTTCAGCATGGCTTAATTTCAATGATTCAACATTATTTAAATAAAAAAATAACTTTAGAAAAGATTGTTACCAAAATGTGTCATAATCCGGCAGATTTATTTCAAATTGAAAACAGAGGATACATTAGAGAGGGATATTTTGCAGATTTAGTTTTAATTGAATTAAATAATTCATGGAAAGTTGAAAAAAAGAACATTTTGTATAAGTGTAATTGGTCACCTTTTGAAGACTTTATTTTTGATTCAAAAATTACTCAAACTTTTGTAAATGGAAAGCTAGTATTTAATGAAGGTGTATTTGATCAAGAATTGCGAGGCGAAAGATTAACTTTTAAAAGATGAAAAAAATAATTTTAATATTTGGTTTGTTTTTATTTTTGTCTTGCTTTAGCAATGAAAAAAACAAGTCTGAAAATCTTATGTCAGAGGAAGAAATGGTGAATTTTTTATTCGATATTAATATAATTAATTCAAGTAGGGCATTTAGAAATAAATCTGAATTAAATTATTATAACATAAAAGATTCATTATTGTTTAAGAAGCATAAAATTGATTCTATTAAATTTTACAAAAGCAACTTTTATTATGCTTCGAATCCTAAAATTTATTTAAACATATATTCAAAATTAGAGAAGAAATTAAATAAGCTTAAAGATTCTTTATCAAAAGAATTAGAAACGTATGCTAAAAAGAGAAAAGATTCATTAAAAAATCTAATTAATTAAAACTGCTTTTTAAAAATTTCGCAAGTTTCTTCTATTGACTGATCTATTTTAATAAAATTATAATTAAGTCTTGACAATATTTTAGCATTTGAATAATGGCTAGTTGAAGTGGAGGATTCAACTGATGCACTATTTAATTTTCTTCTTCTTCCAGAAAATAAGCTGTTTAAAAAATCAAGTGCTAAAGCAATATTCATTAATATTTTCCCTGCCTCTTTTTTTGGTGGATTTAAATTTAAAGATTCACTCACTTTATGGAAGAATTTTTTAAATGACCAGTTTTCAGCAACCAATATGAACCTTTCAGAAAAAATATTTTTTTTCATTAGTGTATACATGATATTTACAACATCTTTCACACATATAAAGCCAGTTTTTCCTGTGGGGTAATAATTAATCCCCCTACTTATTTGGGTAAAGAACGCTCCACTTCCTCTTTTCCAAAATCCACTTCCTATTATAACCCCAGGATTTACTATTGTTACATTTAAACCTTCAGATACTCCTCTCCAAACTTCCATTTCTGCATTTTTTTTAGTTTGAGAATATGGATTTGAATTATCACTCCATTCAGTTTCTTCATCTGTAAATTTATTAGTACTTAATCCAATTGCTGCGATTGTACTAACATAACAGAATTTTTTAATTTTTTTATCTATAGAAATATTAATCATATTGGCAGTTCCCTCGACATTGATTTTTTTCATTGCTGCTAAATCTTTCTTATCAAAAGAAATGAAAGCAGCACAGTGATAAACTTCTTCAATGTCTTTAAATGCAATTGAAAGACTTTGGACATCATTAATGTCTCCTTCAACCCAACTAATTTTTGAAAATAATTCATTGTAGTTTTTAGAATAAGATGAAAATACTTTTTTTACTTTATCTAAATTGCTATTTTTTCTGTGTATAGCTACGACTATTTCATTATTTTTAATCAATAAATACAATAAATGACATCCAACCAACCCAGTTCCACCAGTTACTAAAATCATATTCGCTAATGTACTATTTTTTGAATTACTTTTTTCTTTAATTTAAGAGGTATATATTTGTTTAAATTTGTATCGTGTCAAAGAACTTTATTAATGAATTGCGTTGGAGAGGGTTATTACAAGATGTGATTCCTGGCTGTGAAGAAAAGTTATTAGAAAACCCAATTTCAGGCTATATTGGATTTGATCCAACTGCAGATTCATTACATATAGGAAGCTTAGTACAAATATTAATTTTAATGCATTTTCAAAATTCAGGTCATCAACCAATAGTTTTAATTGGTGGAGCCACTGGAATGATTGGAGATCCTTCTGGAAAATCTTCAGAAAGAAATCTTTTAACAAAAGATGAATTAGAAAAAAATATTAGAGGAATTAAATCACAACTTTCTAAATTTTTAAATTTTGATTCTAAAGAAAAAAATTCTGCTGTTATTTTTGATAATAATGATTGGTTTAAGAATATTAATTTGATTGATTTTATTAGAGATATAGGAAAACATTTGACTGTAAATTATATGGTCGCAAAAGATTCTGTAAAAAAAAGATTAAGTAAAGAATCTAGCGAAGGAATGTCATTCACTGAATTCACTTACCAACTAATTCAAGCATACGATTTCTATCATTTATTTAAAAATGAAAATTGTCTGATTCAAATGGGAGGAAGTGATCAGTGGGGTAATATAACTAGTGGAACTGAACTTATAAGAAAAAAAACAGGAGAAAAGGCTTTTGCTTTAACCTGTCCCCTAATAACTAAAACTGATGGAAGTAAATTTGGAAAGACAGAGGATGGAAATGTTTGGCTAGATAGAAATAGAACATCCCCTTACAAGTTTTATCAATATTGGCTAAATATTTCTGATGAAGATGCTTTTAAGTATATAAAAATTTTTACTTTTTATTCAGAGATTGAAATAGAAGAATTTATTAAAACTCATAAAGATGCTCCTCATCAAAGGTCTCTACAAAAAATAATTTCCTCTGACCTTACAAAGTTAGTTCATTCTAAAAATGATCTAGATAAAGTTATTATAGCTTCAAATATTTTATTTGGAAAATCAACATCAAAAGATTTAGAATTATTGGATGAAAAGACGTTTTTAGATGTTTTTGACGGAGTTCCAAAAGTTGAATTGTCCTTAGAAAGTTTAAAAAATAATACTAGTATTAATGATTTTCTTTATGAAGCAGGGTTTCTATCATCAAAATCTGAAATTAATAGAGCTATTAAAGAAAACTCAATTTCAATAAATAAAGAAAAAATAGATGCGAATTTTTCTTTAACCAAATCAAATTTAATTTGTGGAAAGTATATCCTAGCTCAAAGAGGAAGAAAAAATTATTTTTTAATTATTATCCACTAAACATTAGGTTACATCCTCTAATTTCCGATTCGCTTAGTCTTCCGAGTATTTTATAATTTTTATTTTCAAAAACTTCTCCAACATCATCTGTAGCTATAAATGCACATGAATCTTGATTTGCTAAATCAATAATGTTTAATGCACCTTTTCCGTAAATTGAAACAAATAAAGGATTATTAACATCTCTAACTAATGTTTTCATCCAAGGAGGGTTTTTAAACTCTCCATTTTTTTTAGCATATGACTGAGAAAACAATTCTGTCATTCCATATTCAGAATGTATATTTTTAATTCCAAATCCAATTTTAAGTTTTTGGTGAAGCTCCTCTCTGCTTATTTCTTTTCTTCTTCCTTTCATTCCCCCGGTTTCAATCACTGTCAAATCTTTTACAGTTACTTGGTGTTTTTCAACAAAATCCAGTAGAGCATAGCTTACTCCAAATAAAATTATTTTTTTATTTTTTATTTTTTTTAATGTATTTAATAAATTCTTATAATCATTTAAGTAAAATTTACTTTCAGAATAGTTGGACGTTTTTATAAAATCATTTATCATATAAACTAATGAGGAGTTTTTTTGTTCTAGGTAAGATGGTAAGAGGCCTAAAAAGACATAATCTTTAATTGGGCCATAAAAAATTTTAAATGATTTTCTAAAACTTTTGATATATTTATTAATATCGCTAACGTGATTAATGCTTTTCCCCCCTCCAGTTCCACTACTTTTAAAAACATGTGTAATTTTATTTTTATTAGAGATGACTTTATGAGTTTTAAAAAATTGAATTGGCAAGAAAGGGATTTGATTTAATTCTTTAACGTCACTTGGTTTAATTTTCAATAACTTACAGTATTGATTATAAATTAAATTTTTGTTGAATTGATTATTAAATAAAGCAATAGCTTTTTTTTTAAACTCTTGTTCAGAACTAATATTGAATGGATTCAATTTTTATTTCAAATTTAATCAAAACCTTATTAAAATACTTTGTTAGCTTATTGTTAATTCTAGTATTAATTAATTGTTAAGGAAGCATATTAAAAATTTAAGATTAATTAATTTTGAAAAAAAAAATGTCAAGTATTGTCAAGATTTTGGTAGTTGATGATGATCCGGATATCATTGAAATTTTAAGATATAATCTTTCTCTTGCCGGATACCAAGTTAAAACTGCTTCTAATGGAAAAGAAGCGGTAAAAAAAGCTAAATTATTTTTGCCTGAAATTATTTTATTAGACATAATGATGCCAGAAATGGACGGAATCGAAGCGTGCACTCAAATAAAATTGTTACCATCCTTAAAGAAAACAATTATTATATTTTTAAGTGCTAGAAGTGAAGATTTTACTCAAATTGCTGCTTTTGATGCAGGAGGAGACGATTATATAACAAAACCTGTTAAACCTAAAATCTTGTTAAGGAAAATACGATCTGTTGTTAAAAGATTACATTCGGATATAGACGAAAACACAAAAATTGAATTAGGTAATATCATAATTGATAGAAATGAATATTTGGTAAAAATTGATAATAATAATATTAATTTACCTAGAAAAGAATTTGAATTATTTTTTTTATTAGCCTCCAGATCGGGAAAAGTATTTACCAGAGATGAGATCATGAATAAAGTTTGGGGAACCAATGTTATAGTAGGGGACAGAACAATTGATGTTCATATTAGAAAATTAAGAGAAAAAATCGGAGATTTACGGTTTAAAACAGTAAAAGGGGTAGGCTATAAGTTTGTCCAGTAATTTTATGCCTTTGTTCAATAAATCTAAAGTTCAGTCATTATTTATTTCAATTATTCTTAGTTTTCTATTGATAACAACCCTTCTGGTTTATAACTATTTTGCTGAAGATGACATAAAGCATTTACTAGTTCTTGTTATACCATTGTTTATTTTTTCCTTTTTGACAGTTTATATATATTTAGAATTCTATGTATTTAAAAGAATAAAAAATCTTTATCGTGATTTAATTCCTGAAAATAATAAAGAAGAGAATTCGTTAGTTTCAACAAGTATGGATCAATTAATTGATGACCTCAAAAAATTTTCTAAAGAAAGTCAAACTGAAATCAAATCTATGCAAGAAAAAGAAAACTTCAGAAGAGATTTTATTGGAAATTTAGCTCATG
>QOPV01000027.1 GCA_003331265.1 Cryomorphaceae bacterium
AATAGATGTATTAGGCACAGAATTTAATATTAAAGCTTACAAAGGGGAAAGTAATGTTTACACAACATTAATAGAAGGAAAAATAAGTGTAAGTATAGATAATAAAAACCTAGGTTTAAAACCAAATCAACAATTAGATTTAGATATCAATAATAATACTTCTACTATTAAAAAAGTTGATGTTTATAACGAAGTATCATGGAAAGATGGGGTGTTTAGTTTCGAAAGCAAAACACTTGAAGAAGTCATGAAAGTATTTTCTCGTTGGTATGATATAGAAATAGTGTTTAAAAACAACTCAGTCAAGAATGAACAATTTGTAGGAATATTAAGGAAAAACAAGAGACTAGAAACAATCCTCAATATTTTTAAAAACTATGGTGTTATTAAAAACTTTGAAATTGAAGATAAAAAAGTAGTATTAGAATAAAAAACGAGAACGAAGTTCAAACATTTTCTGGTGTATCGAACTTCGTCCTTTGTTACGTATTAATTAAAATTATGTATAACTAACACAAATCTAATTTATGGAATCTAAATTAATTAATATTCGTTTTCTTGTTGGAAGACGAATAACAATGACAATTATGAAAATATTTATCATTTTATTGTGCACAACAGCCTTTTCATTGACTCCTGAAAAATCATTTTCTCAGGGAAAGGTAATCATTGAAAGAGATCAACTGGTGTCAATTGATCAGATATTTGAGATTATAAAAGAGCAAACAGAGTTTAGTTTTTTCTATCCTAAACGTTTTTTTGAGAATACTCAAAAAATACAGTTAAAGAAAGGAGAAACTACGGTTTATAAATTATTAGAAAAAAGTTTATCAAGTAATAATATTAGTTACGAGATAACAGAGGACAACACCATTCTAATTATTGAAAAACCAGTTTTAAATGAGGTCAAAAAGACACAACGAATAGTTACTGGGATTGTTAGTGATGAGACTGGACAACCCATTCCTGGAGTAAGTGTTTTAGTGAAAGGAACACAAAATGGAACAGTGTCTGATTTCGATGGCAACTTTCAGTTATCATTGGAGGAAGATGCTGTCATTATATTTTCATACATAGGTTATATTACTCAGGAGTTAAATTCTTCTGCTACTATGTCAGTTGTAATGAAAGAGGATATTGCAAATTTGGAGGAAGTAATTGTAACAGGGTATGGTGGAACTATAAAAAAAGATCTTGTTTCTGCAATTTCTCAAATAAAGGGTGAGGCAATTTCAAATCAACCAGCATCACGAGTTGATAATTTACTTCAAGGTAGGGCAGCTGGAGTTGAGGTAACAAGTTCTAATGGTGCCCCTGGATCTGAGCCAGTAATCAGAATTAGAGGAATTAGTTCAATTAACGGAAATAATAAACCTCTATATGTGATTGACGGTTTTATTGCGGGTACTAGTTTCAATTTATCAAATATTAACGTTAATGATATTGAATCAATTCAAGTACTTAAGGATGCTAGTTCTTTGGCAATATATGGAACAAGAGGAGCTGCTGGTGTTGTAATTATAAATACAAAAACTGGAAAAAGTAATATTGAAGGAGAGGTAAATGTTGACGTAAATCATTATTCAACATTTTCAAAGGTAGAAAGAATGCCTAAAATTGGAGACATTCGAACATATGCTGAATATTGGAATGAGGCTGTTACATTTGTTCCCGGAGCAGATGGTTATGGAGCTAACGATTCATCTATTGCTCTTCCATATCCTGACATAAATGCATTAATTCCAACTGGGTGGAGAGATATAGTTTTAAGAAACGGGGTTGTTGAAAATACTGATGTGACTGTTTCAGGAAATTCAAAAAAATCTAATTTTAGAGTTTCATTCAACAAATGGAATGAAGAAGGTGTCATTGAATCATCAGGTTTAGCTAGACATACGGTTCGTGCTAATTTTGATTCAAAAATTAGTTCAAAATTCAGAACAGGTTTACGATTAAATATATCCGAAAGAAATATTGAGCATAATAAAATTAACATTAATAATTTATTTCAAAATACTTTAGAAGTAAAGCCAATATATAAAGATGATGGTATTACCTACACTGATTCTAATCCATACAGTGCTTCTCCTGAACAAAATTTATTTGCTGATATTAATGATAAAATAGATCACAGTAACATTACAAATGCAATTGCAAATACATACTTTGAATACGATATAAATGATCATGTAACATTAAGAACAACCTATGGAGTCGATTATAATTGGTTGAAAAGAAATACGTATTTACCTAGTATTCTGCCACAGAGATTAAGTGGAAATCTCGGAGGAGAGGCACAAGTAATAAGTGAAAATAGAAAAAGTATTTTAAATGAAAACACTATTACTTATGAAAATTCTTGGGTTGATAGTTCCTTAAAAGTATTGGTTGGTTGGACTGTTCAAAAAAATACCGCTGAGGTTGTAGGGGCAATCGCAGAAGGTTTTCCAAATGATGTTGTCACCTTTAACAACTTATCACTTGGTTCAGATCCGACAAAAAATCAAGTTAATAGTAGTTATTTGCAAAGAACATTTAGTTCGATATTAACAAGAATTAATTATTCTTTTAAAGATAAATATCTTCTAACTTTTGCAGCAAGAAATGATGGTTCTTCTGTTTTTGAAACTGGAAATAAATATGCTTTTTTTCCATCACTTGGAGGTGCATGGAAAATTGATCAAGAAGATTTTATGAAAAGTCAAAATACTGTTAGTAATTTAAAGCTAAGAGCGAGTTATGGTATGGTTGGAGAACAAGGAATTCCGGCATACAATTCAATTGAAAAATACACAACTCAAAATGTGTTTTTTAATGACGTTATGCAAAACGCTGTAATTTTATCAGAATTACCAAGTAAAAATCTAAATTGGGAGAAAACATTTCAAACCGATATTGGATTAGAAATAGGTTTTTTAAACAATAGGTTTAATTTAGAAATAGATTACTACAGTAAATTAACCAAAGATCTTTTATTGGCAAAACCACTTCCAGGAACTGCGGGAGGAACTAGGCTAGAAAATGTAGGTGAAATTGAAAACAAGGGTTTTGAAATTGCTTTTACATCATATAATATCGAAAAAAATGATTTCAAGTGGAATTCAACTTTAACACTTTCATCAAATAAAAATAAAATCCTAAACTTGGGATCTATTCCTTATATTAACTTATCAAATATCAACGCAGGAGGAAGCGGGCCATCCGTTCGCTTAATTCCAGGAAAGGAAGGCCCTGTGTTTATAGGAGCTCAGTATCTTGGGACATATAAAAGCAAGGAAGAAATAGATGCTGATGGAATGTTTGGAAGATCATTCATTGGTGGCCCTAGATATTTAGATGTTGATGGAAATAGTGTTATCAATGAATTAGATTTTGTTACATTGGGAAGTAGTCAGCCTGATTTTTATGGTGGATTAAGAAACAATATAACTTACAAGAATTGGAATCTGGATGTATTCATTCATGGATCCTATGGAAATGATATTCTTGACGGATCAATTTTAAGAGGATACTTTGGACGTGGTGGTAATGAAAATGTAAGACCTGAGGTCAAAGATAGATGGACAGCTCAAAACCCAACTTCAAACATCCCAAGAGCTGGGACAACAGCAGGGAGTTTTCAGCCAACTAACAGTGCTATGATTGCTGATGGATCTTTTTTAAGGCTTAAAAATGTAACATTGTCATATAATTTTAAACCAAAATTTGTAAAAGATGCAACAGTTTATTTTTCTGGAACCAATCTACTGTTATTGACTAATTTCGATTGGGGAGATCCAGAAGCTAGTGAATATGGAGCAGACGCTCTTGAACAAGGAGTATCGAAAAGTATATATCCCTACTCATCTAGTGTTGCATTTGGTATTAACATAAAATTATAATTAATAAAAACTAATAAATCATGAAACATATAATAAAAAACATTTTTAATTTACTACTAATAACAGTTGTATTCACTTTTTTTACTGGTTGTGATGAAGATTATTTAGCTGAAGATTATAGAGATGGTCTGTCTCCAAAAACCTTTTACAACAATGATACTGAGGCACAAATGGCAGTCAATGGAGTGTATGTTCTAATAAAAGGAAGTGGTTATTTTGGTGGAAGATGGAGGCAAGCTGCTTGGAATTTTGGTGCGGATGAAATGGGTCCCAGTAGAAATATTTGGAAAGATGTACATAATTATACTTTTGATGAAGGTATTTACGATGGTGATCAAGTTTGGAATGCAGCTTACTCAGTCATTAGAAATGCTAATTCAGTTATTCAAGGGGTCAAAGACAACGACAAACTTAGCGATGCTATAAAAAAACAAACTC
Organism: Cryomorphaceae bacterium; assembly: GCA_003331265.1. Lineage (GTDB taxonomy): Bacteria > Bacteroidota > Bacteroidia > Flavobacteriales > Flavobacteriaceae > MAG-121220-bin8. Next base: position 4,320 of record QOPV01000027.1, read on the forward strand.
ATGGTGAAGCATTAGTTCTTCGTGCCATTGCTTATTATGACTTAACTGTTCAATTTGGTGACGTTCCATATTTTAGAGAATTACTTTCAAGTGAAGAATTGTCTAAATTACCCAGAGTTTCATTAACCAAAATAAGGACTGAAATGAAAGATGACTTACAAGAGGCATTTAATTTACTTCCTGATTCTTACTCAGGTTCCGATCTAGGTAGAATGACGAAATGGGCTGCTATTGCTTTAAAATCTAAATTTCATTTGATGGATAGTGAATGGGCAGATGTTTTGTCAACTAGTGAAAATATTATAAATAATTCTCCACACAAATTGATGGATAAATTTGAGGATGTATACGGTTGGGACAAAACAACACCTGGAAATCAAGTTAAAACAGAACATATTTTATGGATTGATTATGCTGGTGCTTTAGGATCTGGTTTGGTCCCTAGACACAACTTACAGTTGACTAATGAAGTGAACCCTAGACTAAGAGATGAACCAAAGGATAAAAAGCAGAGGAATGCTCTTAAAAAGGTATTGGCAGCAAATAATCATGCATTTACTGGATTTGGCGCCCAAGTTCCACTTCCAGATCTTGCTAATAAAACAAAGTGGGAATCTGGAGATTTGAGATATGATGCGACTATTCTTAATGAATATGGGGGGTTCAAATTAAAGTTCTCCTATTTTAAAAAATTACAAAATCTTGATCAGATTCATTCAATGAGAGATGGACATGCGGAAAATGTTGTAATGATTAGATTAGCTGATATATATTTGATGGCAGCTGAAGCAGCTAATGAGTTGAGTGGCCCTAGTTCAGCTTATAAATTTGTAAATAAAGTAAGGGAAAGAGCATTTGAACCTGATAAGCCCTGGAGTGGTATGACAAAAGAAAGCTTTAGGACAGCTTTACAAGAAGAAAGAAAATTTGAATTGTGTGCAGAGGGTCACAGAAGAGTGGATTTAATTAGATGGGGTATTTTATTAGAAACAGTTGAAAAAACAAAGTATTTTAAATACTCAACTACAAAAACAAATATTAAACCAAAACACGTGAAGTATCCCATACCGCTTGACGAAATTTTAAGAAATCCTGTATTATTGGAATCTGACCCAACAAATAACGGATATAGGTAGAAGTTTTTATTGTTTGAATTAAGCCTCTTTAAATTAATTTTAGAGGCTTTTTTGTTTAAAGCCTTATTAATATTATGTTTGATATATGATCAATAGTTATAAGTTTTTAATTTTTCTTCCATTTTTTTTTCTTTCTTGTAACAAAGACATAAAAAATGATATGCCAAATATTATATTGATAATGACTGATGATCAAGGTTGGGGTCAGACAGGTTATTATGATCACCCTTTATTAAAAACACCTAATCTTGATGCAATGGCTGAAAATGGATTACGTTTTGATAGATTTTATGCAGGGGCGCCTCAATGCTCTCCAACAAGAGCTAGTGTTTTAACTGGAAGGAATAATGATAGAACGGGTGTTTTTTATCATGGCTATCCGTTAAATAAAAATGAAATAACATTAGCTCAAAAATTAAAAAATATTGGTTACTCGACTGGACATTTTGGAAAATGGCATTTGAACGGAATCAGGGGTCCAGGTGTTCCAATTTTTGGAGATGATGAATATAACCCTGGTGTTTTTGGCTTTGATAAATGGATAAGTACTACAAATTTTTTTGATATTGATCCAGTGATGAGTGATAATGGAGAATTCATTGATTTTAAGGGAAGTTCATCTGAAGTCATTGTAAATGAAGCTTTAAAATTTATTGATAAAAATGTAAAACAAAACAAATCTTTTTTTACTGTAATTTGGGATGGTTCACCACATAATCCTTTTGAATCAAGTGAAGATGATAAAATAGGATTTGAAAATTTAAACAAACAAAGTAGGGAACATTATGGTGAGATAGTAGCATTTGATAGAAGCATAGGTGTTTTAAGAAATAAGATAAGCGAATTAGGAATTTCAGATAATACAATTATTTGGTTTTGCAGTGATAATGGAGGCTTAGATAAAATTAGTCCTTCAACTGTCGGAGAGTTAAAAGGATTTAAAAACACGATGTGGGAGGGAGGGCTAAGAGTTCCTGGAATTATTGAATGGCCAAAAATCATAAAACCAAGAATTACTAAATATCCAGTATCGACAATGGATATATTTCCTACAATTTTAGAAATAGTTGGAATAAAATTGGATGAGAATTCTAATTATTTAGACGGAGAAAGTGTTGTTGATATTTTTGAATCAAATCCAGAAACTAGATTATCAAAAATTCCTTTTCGTCATGATAACAGAGGAGCTTTAATTGATAATAATATTAAACTTGTGGTTCATGATATTAAAAACTTAGTTTTTGAGCTTTATGATTTGTCAGAAGACGCTACGGAGTCAAATGATATTTCAAAAATTAATACTGATTTATTCCAAGCAATGAAAAATGAATTTATCGATTGGAATGAGACTGTTAATATTGATATTTCAAAAATGAAAATAATCGATCCAGTGCATTGGCGTGATAATGAAAGATATTCTCCGTTTTTAGATAAATGGATTAATCGAAAAGAATATTCAAGATATATTAAAAGAAAACCTTTTTCAGTATTATTCGAAGGCAACTAATTGGTTGACTTTTTGAAAGGCCATACTTGTATTATAAATAAGTTTCTTGTTTTTTTCATCTCCATTTAATCATAGTGTTATTTTTTGTTAAATTAGATAGATGAGACAAATAGCAATCTTTCTACTAACTTTTCTAACAATTGGGTGTTCAAATAAAATTCAAAATTTTGAAGGATTTAAATCATTACCCTCTGTTCAAGAACTAAAATTTAATGATGATTTTTCAAATCTTAATTTTGAGAATATAAAATTCGCATATTCTGCTAATAATACAGAGCTTCCAGTTCGGTTTGATTTTACTAATAAAATTGAAAACAATATACAGAGTGAATCTGTAATCGATTACTCTATTGATTCCACTTTAAATTTAGAAAAAGAAGGATATAACTTAAATATTTCAAAAAATAAAATTTCTGTTGAAGCAAATGATGAAGCTGGATTATTTTATGCATTTATAACTTTAAATCAACTAATAGAAGATTCAAAAGCTAATAATGTAAATCTTCCCATGGTTAGTATTAAAGACTATCCTTCACTTAAATTTCGTCCTATCCATATAGACATAAAGCATCATATGGAAAAAAAATCATACTATTTTGATCTAATAGATCATTTAGCTAAGCAAAAAATTAACGGAATTATTGTTGAGTTTGAAGACAAATTAAAATATGAGCTAAGACCTAAAATTGGTTCCTCAGATGCTCTTTCCATTAAATGGTGGATTGAGCTAAGTGAATATGCAAATAAAAGAAATATCGAAATTAATCCACTTGTGCAAGGACTAGGTCATGCTTCTTTTATTTTAAAACATAAAAAATATAAATATTTAAGAGATGTATTAGAAAGCGATTGGGCTTTTAACCCCTTAAAACAGGAAACTTACGATCTGCAATTTGATTTGTATTTAGACGCTATCAAAGCTACCCCATATGGGAAGTACCTTCATGTTGGAGGTGATGAAGTACGTCTTGTTAAAAGAGATGGAAAAAGTGAATTAGAATTAAATTTAATTTGGTTAAATAAAGTTTGCGAGTTTGCAAAAAAACATAACCGAATTCCAATTTTTTGGGATGATATGCCATTAAAGCATGCGGGTGTATATAGACCAATGTTTGATAGTGAAATTAGTAAAGAAAAAGTTGATCAAATTTGGAATAAAAACGAATCAAATTTGATGAAATTTATTGAAAAATTTCCTAAAAATGCTATATACATGAGATGGAATTACCAAAAGTCTGATACTTATGGAAATCAAAAAGCTATGGACTGGTACACAAAAAATAACCTCAAAGTTATGGGGGCAAGTGCTGGACAAACAAGATGGACTTTAATGCCTCAAAATCAAAGTAATATTCCTCAGATAAAATCTTTTGCTATTTCCTCTATAAATAAGAATCTTGAAGGTTTGCTTTTAACTCTTTGGGATGATGATTCTCCTCATTTTGAATTATACAAAAGAGGAATTGCCGCTTTTGCCGAATATTCATGGGCAGGAGACAAAAAGTCTATTGATGATTTTAAAGGAACTTTTAGACACAGAACATATGGACCTAAATTTTCGAATAACAAATACGCATTTATAGATAAATTGGAAAGCCCTGTGAGTTCGTGGCTTAATATGTTATTAAAAGATAAAGTAAGAAGAGCTGCGATATCCAAAGAAGAAAATCCTTTGGAAACATTTATAATTGATTTACCTGATTTAGAAAATAAAGGATTGTGGTCTAAGAAATATTTTAATAAAATTAAAAATGCAAAGGCTTCTCTAATAATTAGTGAAGAAGTAGAGGAAGTTATCGAAAAGATAATCGCCAATGATCCAAATAATATGTACTCAATTGAGGTTTATAATCAAGTTAATCAATTGGTTAAGTTTTCTTCAAATATTATAATTTCTTTAGAAAAATTAGATCTCTCAGTAGGAACTGATAATCAAGAAACAGCAATGAAAGAAATATTAAACTTTGAAAAAAAGTTTAACACTCTAAGGGAAATTTTTGAAAAAATCTATTCTAAAACCAGGATTTTAGAAAAGCCTAGTGACTATATTTTAGATCAAGATCATCATAATCATCCCGCAAATCAAAGTAAAAATTTTGATTGGCAGTTTTTTTCAGAAATTTATTTTTTAGAGAAAATAAAAAATAATTACAAAGATCTTTTATGAAAAATTACAACCGAAGGAAGTTTATTAAAACTACAGCGTTCTCTGCTGCTGCATTTACAGCAGCTTCATCAATAACAAATTGTGATAAAACAATTTCAGTTCCTGACTCCAAAGGTAAATATATGGGAGATTTTTCTGCACCTAAATTAGACACAGTTAGAGTCGCATTTATTGGTGTTGGAGCTAGAGGAAGTGGACATTTAAGATCAATTGCAAAATTAGATGGTGTTGAGGTTGTTGCAATAAGTGATTTATATGAAGATAATGTATTAAGAAGTTCTAAAGTTGCGCATGATTTGGGCAAAGGGGGAAAACACAATAAGATTGCTCAATATTGGGGAGAGGATGATAAATGGAAATTAATGCTTAAAGAAGTTAAACCTGATGCCGTGTTTGTATCTACAAATTGGAATAACCATGCTCCAATGGCTATTCATTCAATGGAAAATGGCGCACATGTTTTTGTAGAGGTTCCAATTGCTGTAACAATTGAAGATATGTGGAAAATCGTCAATACATCAGAAGAAACTCAAAAGCATTGTATGATGATGGAAAATGTTAATTATGGAAGAGATGAATTAATGTATTTAAATATGTGTAGAAAAGGGGTGATTGGGGAATTATTACATGGGGAAGCAGCCTATATTCACGAACTCAGATTTCAGATGAAACAAGAAGATAGAGGGACTGGATCCTGGAGAACCCACCATTATGCAAATGGTAAAGGCAATTTATATCCCACTCATGGGCTTGGACCAGTTGCACAATATATGAACTTGGGAAGAAAAGAAGACACATTTAAAAGCATAATTTCTTATTCGTCACCTGCTTTAGGAAGAAAATTATATGCTAAAAAGAATTATTCAAATGATCATAAATGGAATCAATTAGATTATCAAAATGGTGACATGAACACCTCAATAATCAAAACTAGTAAAGGAAGAACTGTTATGGTTCAATGGGATGAAACAAGTCCGCGCCCCTACACGAGACATAATCTTGTACAAGGAACAAAGGGTGCTTTAGCTGGTTTCCCCACAAGGGTTGCATTGGAGGAAGGATTTGGAGAATTAGCAAAAGATCACCATTCGTGGATACAGGGAGATAAATTAGAAGAATTATACGAGAAATATGATCACCCTCTCTATAAAAGATTAAATCAAAAAACAAAAAATAGTGGTCATGGTGGAATGGACGGAATAATGAGATATAGAATTATTGAATGTTTGACAAATGGTCTACCTTTAGATCAAAATGTTTATGAGGGATGTTTTTGGAGTGCTGTCACTCCTCTTAGTGGTAAATCAATCTCTGAAGAAGGAATGCCACAAAAATTTCCGGACTTTACTAGAGGAAAATGGTCCAAAACAAAGCCACTTGAAATTATAACTTGATTTTATAAAATTTACAATATGAAAAAGATGACAATTATTTTTTTTGGAATGATATTTTTAACAGCCTCTTTTATTTCATGTAATAATCAAAGTGAATGGATTTATTTATTTGATGGTCAAACCACAGATGGATGGAGAGCGTATAATGGAAAAGATATTCCTGAAAAATGGACTGTTGTGGATGGAGAATTGACATTTAATACTAAATTAAAATTAGAAAAGGATTGGAGCGGAGGAGCAGATATTATATACTATAAAGAACAATTTGAATATTTTGAATTACGTTTAGAATGGAAACTTCCTAAGGGTGGAAATAGTGGAGTTTTTTACAATGTACAAGAAGGTTATGATTCACCACCTGCTATTTCTCCAGAATATCAATTACTTGATGATATTGGATGGGAAGAGATAAATAATGCCAAGCTTAAAGAATGGCAGAAAGCCGGAGCTAATTACGCTATGCATGAACCCGATTCAAGTAAAAAGATACTGAATCCTGCAGGTCAGTGGAATTCCTCTAAAATTATTTATACAAAATCTAAAGTCGAACATTGGCTTAATGGACAATTGTTATTAGATTTTGTCCCCTATTCTGAAGAGTGGTTTTTAAAAAGAAATTCTGGAAATTTAGGTCCAAATTATGCGAAATATAAAAAGGGATTTATCTCTCTTCAAGATCATGATAGCCCAATATGGTTTAGGAATATTAAAATAAGAAAGCTTTAAAAAAAATGAAAAACATTTTATTTATAATGTTTTTCATTTCTATAAATGTAAATTCTCAATGGAAACCTGTTGGGGACAATATAAAAACAAAATGGGGAGAAAATATTAACCCTAATAATGTATTACAAGAATATCCAAGACCAATTTTAGTTAGAAATGACTGGAAAAATTTAAATGGGTTGTGGGATTACACTATTACTAGTAAAGGAGAAAATAAACCAGAGAATTATGATGGAGAAATTTTGGTGCCTTTCCCAATTGAATCTAGTTTATCTGGTGTTAGAAAAAGAATTTCAAAAGAACAAGAGTTGTGGTATCACAAAAACTTTCAAATTCCCAAGAAATGGAAAAGTAAAGAAATTATTATTCATTTTGGTGCAGTTGATTGGGAATCAGAACTTTGGATAAATGATATTAATGTAGGTCTTCATAAAGGAGGTTACGACCCCTTTTCTTTTAATATCACTCCCTACTTAAGAAAAGGAAAAAATCAAAAGTTAGAACTTAGGGTTTGGGACCCAACCGATGATGGATTTCAACCAAGAGGTAAGCAAATTAAAAATCCAAAAGGAATTTGGTATACACCTGTATCTGGAATATGGCAAACTGTTTGGTTAGAGCCTGTAAACTACAAACATATTACCAATATTCACACAACAACAGATATTGATGATTCTAGTGTACTTATTAAATTATTTAGCTCATATGACTTTAAAGATGACTTAATAGAATTTGTTTTAAAAGAAGATGAGAAGGTTTTACAAAAAACTATTATAAAAGCTGATTTAGAAACAAAAATTAGCTTTGAAAACCCCAAATTATGGAGTCCAGAATCACCATTTTTATATGACTTAGAGATAAAGTTAATTTCAAAGGGAAAAATAATTGATCACATAGAAACTTATTTTGGAATGCGTAAAATTTCTATTAAAAAAGACGTCAATGGAACAAGAAGAATGATGCTGAATAACAAAGAGTATTTCCAATTTGGAACATTGGATCAAGGATGGTGGCCAGATGGATTATATACTGCTCCTAGCGATGAAGCTTTAAAATTCGATATTTTTAAAACCAAGGAATTTGGATTCAATATGATTAGAAAACATGTTAAGGTGGAACCTGCTAGGTGGTATTTTCATGCTGATAAAATTGGAATGTTAGTATGGCAAGATATGCCTAATGGGGAGAAAATAGAAAGACCAAAATGGCAAAGAAATAATTTTTTTAATGGTCAAGAATTTATACCGTCTTTTGAATCAGAAATGAATTTTAAAAATGAATGGAATGAAATTATTGATTTCTTGTATTCCAATCCATCCATTGTTTGTTGGGTTCCTTTTAATGAAGCATGGGGACAATTTAAGACAGAAGAAATTAGTCAGCTTACGAAAAATATTGATCCCTCAAGATTAGTGAATGCTGCAAGTGGAGGTAATTATTATAATGTTGGGGATATTACGGATATTCATAATTATCCTGAACCTAAAATGTTATTTTATAATCCAAATCAATCTAATGTCCTTGGTGAATATGGCGGAATAGGTTTGGCTATAGAAAATCATTTATGGCAAAGTGATAAAAATTGGGGTTATGTTAAATACAAGAGTTCAGAAAAAGCTACAGATGAGTATGTCAATTTTGCAAATCAATTACTTGAAATGGTTCTAAAAGGGTTTTCTGGGGCTATTTATACTCAAACTACAGATGTGGAAGGAGAAGTTAATGGTTTAATTACCTACGATAGAAAAATAATAAAATTAGACATGGAAAGAGTTAAAGAAATTAATAAAAAAGTAATAAAAGAATTACCAGCGAAATTTATTAGAATTCCACCTAACTTATAATAAAACTAGTAATAAAAATTCATCTGTTAATGTTTGAAAAAAGAAGATTTATCTTTTTTTTAATCTAACCAAACTGATTTTAATTAACTTTATTAATAATGTATATTTAATATGAAAAAAAATAGAAGAAATTTTTTAAAAACCTCGGCGACTTTGGCTTCATTACCTTTTATTCCTTCAGCAATTTGGTCCAATTCTGAAAAAACTATTTTGAGAACTGCTCATATTGGTGTTGGTGGAATGGGATTATCGGATTTAAAAGACATTTCTTCCCATAAGAACGTGAAAGTAGCGGCTTTATGTGATGTTGATTCTAATGCTCTCAATGAAGCTAGTAAATTACATCCTGAGGCCAAAACTTATAAAGATTATAGAATTATGTTTAAAGAAATGAGTGAAGGGTTTGATGCAGTTATTGTTTCTACCCCTGATCATACTCATGCTCCAGCATCTATTATGGCAATGAATAATAATAAATCTGTTTATTGTCAAAAACCATTAACTCATCATGTAAGTGAAGCTAGAGCAATGGCAAAAATGGCAGATGAAAAAAATCTTATAACTCAAATGGGTATACAAGTTCATTCTTTTTATGATTATAAATTGGCAACTTTATTAATTCAATCAGGTTTAGTTGGAAAGGTGAGAAAAGTTAGAGCGTGGTCCCCAAAAAACTGGGGATATGATGGTCCTAAACCCAAAGGATCTGATACTGTGCCTAAAGATTTAGATTGGAATTTATGGTTGGGAACTGCAAAAAAAAGACCTTATAAAGATAAAGTTTTTCATCCCTATAATTGGAGGAAATTAGTAGATTTTGGTTGTGGCACATTAGGAGATATGGGAGTTCATATTTTTGATACACCTTACAATGCTCTTGAGCTCGACGTACCCATCACAATTAAAAATAATTGTAGAAGACCAAATGGGTTTGGATTTCCTGAAAATAATACCGTTACATATGAATTTCCAGGAACAAAATATACTACAGAATCATTTAAATGGATCTGGAATGACGGTCCAGGATCTCCAAAAAAGCATAAAGATTTAAAATTACCTAATAACGATAAGTTGCCCTCACAAGGAGCTATTTTTTATGGTGAAAAAGGAAACCTTCTTTTACCACATTTTATGGAGTTACCTAGACTAATTGTTGACGGAGAGTACAAGGAACTGGATTTGAAAAGTTTAGAAAATTCAGGAAAAATAACAAACGAGCCAGTTAGAGATTATGCTGGAGAATCTTATCTTCATTACCATCAATTTGTTGATGCTTGCTTGGGTAAAGATAAATGTACAGCTCCTTTTTCCTATGCGTCCAGGTTAACTGAAACCATTTTATTAGGTGTAATTGCTAGTAATTTTCCTGGAAAAACACTGCATTGGGACAATAAAAAGGCTAAGTTTAAAGAAGAAAAAGCCAATGCTTTTTTAGATAGTTCTTACAGGAATTTTTGACTTAATTTCCCTTAAAAACGAACTATCTGTAAGTTTATATTTAAATTTTTTAATTAATTTAATAGTAATGAAATTTATTTTTTATTTACTATTATTCTACTCATTTTTTGGGATTGCTCAAAACAATTTATTTCAACCGTATAATCAAAAAATAATTGGTAATAATTATAATTTAGAAATGATTCCAATTAATGGTGGGGATTTCTTAATGGGTAGTCCAAGTAATGAAAAGAACCGAATGGCTGATGAAGGTCCAGTACATCGGGTTCGACTAGAACCTTTTTGGATGGCAAAGTATGAAACGACTTGGGATTTATATCACCTTTTTATGAATCGAAATATTGATGAAAATCAACCTGATTTTAACTCACAAAATGAGGTCAATATTGAAGTAGATGGAGTTTCAGGTGCAACCACACCTTATGTTGAAATGAGTTTTGGAATGGGAACTGATGGGTATCCTGCAATATCTATGACTCAACTTGCGGCAAAAAAATTTTGTAAATGGCTTTCTGCTATGACTGGAAATTTTTATCGACTTCCAACTGAAGCAGAGTGGGAATATGCATGTAGGGCTGGTACAAATTCAGCTTTTTCATTTGGAGATGACTTAAGTTTACTTGACGATTATGCTTGGTTTAAGAATAATAGTGATGAATCTTATCATAAAGTTGGTTTAAAAAAACCCAATCCCTGGGGTTTGTTCGATATGCACGGAAATATTTCTGAATGGACATTAGACATGCATGACGTGAGAGCCTACCAAAAATATTCAGGAACTTTAGCAGATAATCCTTATGAAAAACCAACGAAATTATATCCTAGAGTTGTGAGAGGAGGCTCATGGATGAACTCAGATTTTAAATTAAGAAGTGCTTCAAGACAAGTGTCTTCAAAACAATGGAAAAAACAGGACCCCCAAATACCCAGAAGTATTTGGTGGCATACTGATGCTCAATTTGTTGGATTTAGAATAATTAGACCATTAAAAACACCCTCTTTAAGCGAGCAAGAAGCTTATTGGAAATAATAATTTAAAAAAACAATTATGAATAGAAGAAATTTTGTAACAAGCTCGTCTTTAGTATCTGCGGGTTTATTATCCCTTAGCCCTGCTTTTGCCAGCTCAGATAATTTAAAAAACAAATATAGTTTTAACTTAAAATATGCTCCTCATTTAGGAATGTTTAAGCATAATGCTGGAGATGATCCAATCAAGCAATTACAATTTATGATAGATCAAGGGTTTACAGCTTTTGAAGATAATAACATGAAGAAAAGAGATATTATTACTCAAAATAAAATAAGCTCATTTATGTTAAAAAACAACATGAAAATGGGTGTTTTTGTCGCTCATACAATCTATTGGAAAGAGCCTAATTTAACAAGTGGAAAGATTGATAAAAGAAATGAGTTTTTAAGGGAAATTAAAGAATCTGTTGAGGTGGCAAAGAGAGTAAATGCTAAATGGATCACTGTTGTTCCTGGTCATTTGGATTTAAGATTAAATATTGATTATCAAACTTCGAATGTTATCGAATCTTTGAAGTATGCCTGTAATATTTTGGAACCTAATGGAATTACTATGGTTTTGGAGCCTTTAAACTTTAGAAATCATCCAGGATTATTTCTATCAAAAAGCCCGCAAGCCTACAAGATTTGTAAATCAGTAGATTCTCCATCTTGTAAAATTTTATTTGATATTTATCATCAGCAGATAGAAGAAGGCAATTTAATTCCTAATATTGAGGCCTGCTGGGATGAGATTGCTTACTTTCAGATTGGTGATAATCCTGGAAGAAAAGAACCTTCTACAGGTGAAATAAATTATAAAAATATATTTAAGTATATTCATGATAAAGGATTTGATGGCGTTTTAGGTATGGAACATGGAAATTCTAAACCAAATAAACAAGGTGAAATAGATGTGATTAAAGCCTATAAACAAGTTGATAATTTTTTAATTTAATAAATATGAAAGAAAAAATAAATAGAAGATCATTTGTAAAAAATACTACTATTAGTACTGGAGCTCTATTGACAGTTCCATTTTCCTTGGAAGCAATGGCTAATAATTCAAATAATAAAAAACTAAAACTTGCTGTTGTTGGATGTGGCGGGAGAGGGACTGGAGCTGTAGTTCAAGCTCTAAGAGCAGATAAAGATGTTGAACTAGTAGCAATGGCAGATGCATTTTTAGACAGAGTCGATAATAGTTTAAAGTACATAAAAGAAGAGTTAGAAGGTGAAATAAAAATTAATGTTAAAGAAAAAAATAGATTTCATGGTTTTGATGCTTATAAGAAAGCAATTGACTTAGCGGATGTAATAATATTAGCAACCCCACCTGGTTTTAGACCATTACATTTTGAATATGCCGTAAATAATGATAAGCATATTTTCATGGAAAAACCAGTTGCAACTGATGCTAATGGCATTAGAAGAGTTTTAAAATCTGGAAAATTAGCAGAGAAAAAAAAATTAAATGTGGTAGTTGGTCTTCAAAGACGTTATCAAAACAGTTATTTATCCTTGTTTGATAAAGTTAAAAAAGGAGATGTCGGAAAAATTGTTTCAGGACAAGTTTATTGGAATGGAGCGGGAGTTTGGGTTAGAAAAAGAGAAGCTGGTCAATCAGAAATAGAATATCAAATGAGAAATTGGTATTATTTTAACTGGCTGTGTGGAGACCACATCGTGGAGCAACATGTTCATAATTTAGACGTTGCTAATTGGTTCATTGGTGAATATCCTGAATCAGCAAGTGGCATGGGCGGAAGAGAGGTTAGAAACGGAATTGATCATGGTCAAATTTTTGATCATCATTATGTTGAATTTAATTATCCAAGTGGAGCTGTCATCTCTAGTCAATGTAGACATCAGCCAGGAACTCATCGAAAAGTTAGCGAAACTTTTCAAGGTACTAAGGCAGTAATCTCAACAAATAAAAATATTGCCCAAATGATTGATCACAACGGTAACTCCTTATTTAAATATAATCCCAAAGGAGATAAAAGTCCATATCAAATTGAGCATGATAAATTATTTGCCTCTATAAGAAGTGGAGGAGTTATAAATAATACTGAATATGGAGCTAAATCTACATTAACATCTATTATGGGAAGAATGGCGACATATACTGGAAAAAAAATAACATGGGATCAAGCATTAAACTCTAATGATATTTTAGCGCCTGATAACCTTGATTGGAATTCACCTGCTCCTGTTTTACCTGATGAAAACGGGAAATATCCTGTAGCAGTTCCAGGTGTTTTTAAAATCAATTAAATGAAAAAAACAATAATTTTATTATTATTTTTAATATTTCTCATTAGCTGTGAAAAAGAGGATTCGACAAATAATAATATTATTGAAAGTGAATGGACTACAAAGCAATTCACCTATGAACATGATGGACTAATTAGAACGTATATTTTACATAAGCCTCTTAATTTTGTTGAAAATTCACCCTTGGTCTTTGTATTACATGGTTTTGGAAGCTCAGCTATGACTATAATGACCTATTCTCAAATGAATACAATAGCTGATCAAAATGGATTTTTGGTGTGTTATCCTCAGGGGTCTATATTAGAAACAGGTCAGTCGCATTGGAACGCAAATCTTGAAATGAGTAGTATTAATGATATTGATTTTTTATCACAATTAGCAAAATCACTTCAATTTAATTATAAAACTAATCCCAAAAATACTTTTACTAGTGGTATGTCTAACGGAGGTTTTATGAGTTATACGTTGGGATGTGAAAAATCAGATATTTTTAAGGGAGTTGCATCAGTTACTGGTACAATGAGTGGAAAAGATTGGAAAAATTGTGATCCTGTAAATAAAATACCTGCTTTTCAAATTTCTGGGACTAACGACACCACTGTTCCCTGGGACGGAACCATGTCAACTGCCTATGGCTGGGGAGGGGCCCCACATATATTAGATGTAATGGATTTTTGGGCTGATCTTAATTCGACTAGTCAAACTGAAAAAATTGATTTTCCAGATATTGATAGCTCTGATAAATCAACAGTGTCATTAACAAAAAGAAAAGCTGGAATAAACAATAATGAAGTATGGCTTTACACTGTTTCTGGAGGTGGTCATGATTGGCCTGGCTCGTGGGGTAATAAAGATATTATTGCAAGTAATGAAATTTGGAAATTTTTTAAACATCACCTAAAATAATCAGGCAAGTAAGTCCTTAATTACATGTCCTGAAACATCAGTTAATCTAAATCTTCTCCCTTGATGTTTGTAAATCATTTTTGTGTGATCAACTCCAAATTGATTTAAAATTGTTGCTTGTAAATCGTGAACATGAACAGGATCTTTTACTATATTATAACCTAAATCATCAGTTTCTCCATAACTAAATCCTGGCTTAATACCAGCTCCTGCCATAAAAATAGTAAATGATCTAGGATGATGATCCCTGCCGTAATTGGTTTCTGATAAAGTACCTTGACAATAATTAGTTCTTCCAAATTCCCCCCCCCACACTACTAATGTATCTTCAAGCAATCCTCTTTGTTTTAAATCCATAATAAGTGCAGCTGTTGGTTGATCAACATCGCTTGATTGGCCTTTTATTTGGTTTGGTAGGTTTTCATGCTGATCCCAACCCATGTGGTAAAGCTGAACAAACCTTACGTCTTTTTCAATTAATCTTCTGGCCTGAATACAATTAGCTGCATATGTGCCAGGTTTCTGAGCATCAGGTCCATACATTTGAAGAATATGGTCAGGTTCATCTGAAATATCCATTGTTTCAGGGACAGAAGTTTGCATTCTGTATGCCATTTCATATTGAGCTATTCTACTGCTAATTTCTGGATCTCCAAATGATGCTTCTTGTTGTTGATTCAGTTCGGCCAGGTAATCAAGCATTTTCCTTCTTTCTTGCGCTGTAACCCCATCTGGGTTTTTTAAATATAAAACAGGATCCTTTGCCGATCTAAACTGAACACCTTGATGAAGTGAACTTAAAAATCCATTTCCCCAAAGTCTGGAGTATAATGGTTGTCCTTTAGGCCTTCCTGTTCCGTTTGATAGTAATACTACAAATGAGGGCATATTGTTGTTTAAACTTCCTAGACCATAGCTCATCCATGAACCCATGCTAGGCCTCCCGGGTTGTTGTGATCCAGTTTGAAAAAAAGTAATCGCAGGATCATGATTGATTGCTTCAGTATGCATTGATTTTACAAAACATAATTCATCAGCAATTTTTCCTACATACGGCATTAATTCACTAACCCATGCTCTAGATTCACCGTATTGTTTAAAATTATAATTACTTCCAACTAATGGAAAATTATTTTGACCTGATGTCATTCCTGTAAGCCTTTGCCCATCTCTAACAGATGCAGGAAGATCAGTTCCTCTTAACTGATTTAGTTTAGGTTTGTAATCGAAAAGATCTAATTGCGAGGGGCCACCACTTTGAAATAAATAAATAATTCTTTTTGCTTTAGGGGCAAAGTGTGGAAGATTTAAATTATTTTTTAATGAAGAAAAAGGATCAATATTATTATCTGTGCCAAACGGATCTAACATAGAGCCAAGTGCTAAACCACCAATACCTAAACCAGCTTTTTTTAAAAAATTTCTTCTATTATTATTTAAAAAGTGTTTATGTATTTCTTCCATTTTTTAACTTTTTTGAGTGGTTTCATCTAAATTATAAACTAATACTGTTAAGGAGTTAAAAGCTTCTTGATCTTCGATTTCGTTTAAATTTTTGACTTCATTCAAAAAATCCTTTAATTTAATTAACTCATTTTCAACAGGTGTTCTTCCAGTTACAGTTCTGTAAAGTTTTAATATTTTTTCGTCAATTGAAATTTTTTCATTGAATATAGATTTGGATAAATTTTCTGCAGCTAGTTGATATTGGGGATCATTCATTAATGCTAATGATTGAAGAGGAGTACTAGTTTTTTGACGAACTGGAGAGCAAAAATCTCTGGTTGGTGCATCAAAAATCATCATAGAAGGAGGAGGTACTGTTCTTTTCCAAAATGTATACAAACTTCTTCTGTAAAGATTTTCACCTGAATCTGGAACATAAAAAGCTAAGCTTCCACCACCACCTCCAGTTACTTCATCCCAAAGTCCCGGGGGTTGCATGGGTTTAACGCTAGGACCACCAACTTTTTTTACCAGCATTTTACTGGTAGCAAGAGCATTATCTCTTATCATCTCAGCAGAAAGTTTTTGTCTAGGATAATTTGCTAAATAAGTATTATCAGAGTCGATTAAACGATTTTCTTTTTTTACTTTACTGGATTGTCTGTAAGTGGAAGACAT
>QOPV01000028.1 GCA_003331265.1 Cryomorphaceae bacterium
CACATAATCTAAATCTCCGTTTTTATTAGCATACTTTACATCAAAAGCTTTAGCAAAGTTCTGACCTAAAAAATGAGAGGTGCCAGCTTGAAGTGCTTTTCCATCTTGCATTAAAGCCTCAATACAATATGTTTCTTCAGCACCAGCAAACCTTTCAGATTCAGATTTTATTCCTTTTAGTACTGGGATTCCCATATAACTTTCCGCAAATCCCGCATAAATATCGTTCATTTGAACAGCCTCTTTAACAGCCTCATTTTTAGTTTCATGAGCAGTATGCCCCTCTTGCCATAAAAATTCTGCGGTTCTTAAAAAAAGACGAGTTCTCATTTCCCATCTTACTACATTAGCCCATTGATTTATTAAAATTGGTAAATCTCTATACGACTGAATCCAATTTTTATATGTATTCCAAATTATAGCTTCACTGGTTGGTCTAACAATTAACTCTTCCTCAAGTTTAGCTTTTTCGTCAACAATTAATTTTCCTGGATTATTTGTATCATTTTTTAAACGATAATGAGTAACTATCGCACACTCTTTAGCAAATCCTTCTGCATTTTTCTCTTCGGCCTCAAATAAACTTTTTGGAACAAATAAAGGAAAGTATGCATTTTGATGACCTGTATCTTTAAACATTTGGTCTAATTGTTTTTGCATTTTTTCCCAAATTGCATAACCGTAAGGTTTTATTACCATACAGCCTCTTACAGATGAGTTCTCAGCAAGATCAGCTTTTACTACTAATTCATTATACCACCTTGAATAATCCTCATCTCTTTTAGTTAGTTTTTTACCCATAAATTGTTTTTGGCATAATAATTGTTTAATTATGTACAGATGCTAAAATAACTATTTTAATTTTTCTAACAACAATATATTATCATGATAAACTCAAATTATAAGGTCTTTCAAAAAATAAAATTTTTTGTATGTTTTATTTTTTCACTAAGTATTTTAAGTTGTGGTTCGTTTAGCTCAACTGGATATGTTTCTAATGATGGCATATATGGAAAGAAACAATCCGCTAACAAGAATACTAATGGAGGTCTGTATTATAAAAATTATTTTGATCAAAAGGCTGAAGAATATGGTTTAACCGAAACCAATAATGATAGTATTGTTACTGATGTAAATAACTATTCAAGTTCAACAAATAGTTCAAAATTATCATATTCTAACAGTTATGGTTCCTGGGGAGATAGTCCTTCATCAATCAACTTTATATACAGAGACAACCCTTATTACGGTTCATATTGGTCAGGCTTTTACAGTCCCTATTCATTAAATTCATGGTATAATTATAATTACCCTTTTTACAACTGATATAGAGGATATAGTTATTGGGATTATATGTTTAGACCTTGGGGTTATGGAAATTATTGGGGTTATAGAGGTTATTGGGGAGGTTATAATGGGTATAATAATTATTATAATCAAAGAGATAATAATGATATCGCTTACATGAACGGTAGAAGAGGAACATATTCTAATCCATCCTCAAGCTCGGCTAGCTACATAAATTCTAAAACTGATACTTCTACTCTATCCGGAAGATCAATTTCAAATTATAACGTTGGCAGAAACGATTCTGAGTTAAATAACAATTTAAACAATTCGAAAACGTCAAACAACGAAGTAATAAAAACTAGAAATATTAACAGGGTTTATTATTCTTTAAAAAATTCTAACTCTGTAAGAAATTACCAAAATCCAGGTGAAATTGAAAGAGGCGGTGGTGGAAAAGGTTCTGTTAATGATAGTAATACAAGACCCTACACTAGACCATCACAAAGACCATCAAACGGAAAGTCATCAAACTTTAGAATGAGTACATACAATAATTCACCATCTAATTCCAACTCATCATCAAGAAATTATAATGTATCGAGGTCTAATTCCTCAAGCTCTAATTCAAGTTCTAATAGACCAACATATTCTCCGCCTTCATCAAGTAGCAGGTCATCTTATTCTCCGCCTTCATCAAGTAGCAGCAGTAGATCATCAGGTGGAAGACCGAGTTCATCATCGAGCAGTGGAGGAAGTTCAAGAGGACCTAGGTAATATAAAATATAATGCTAAATAAGTCAATTCTATTTTTATTTCTCTTTTTTTTTACAACTACTCATGCACAAAGTGTAAATGAGTTAATTGATTTATTTACAAACAATCCTAATGGAACTGCCAGATTTGAGGCTATGGGAGGGGCTTTTGGAGCATTAGGAGGAGATCTTTCTTCAATCAATATAAACCCAGCAGGAAGTGCTGTTTTTAATGATAATGAATACGGATTCACAATTGGATCTGAAAAAAAAGTAAATAAAACTGTTTTTTTTAATAATCAAGAATCTGAAGATGATAATAAGTTTTCATTTAATCAAGGTGGAGCTGTTTGGCTTTTAAAAAATACTGGAGAAGGAAATATTAATAAAATTTCATTTGGTTTTAATGCACAAACAAATAATTCATTCAAAAATAATTTTCTTGTTAAGGGAAGAAATACGTTGAACTCAATTGATAAATTTTTTCTAAATAACTCCTCAGGTCTTAACACATCAGACTTAAGCGTTGGAAGCAATGAAAGTATTGCAGGTGTATATAGATACTTAGGCCAAAATTATGGTTTTTCCGCACAACAGGCTTTTCTAGCCTATCAAGCTTACTTAATAAATTTTGATTCTGATTCTAATCAGTTTTATTCACTTGCAGATTACAGTACTGGAGTTGATCAAAACTACATTAGCGAAACAAAAGGTGTAAACACTAAATATAATTTGAACTTAGCCATCCAATTTAAAGAAAATTTTTATTTTGGAATGAATATCAACACACACGATTTATACATCAAAAACTGGACTGGCCATTATGAAAACAATTTTTCAGAAAATTCCGCAATAACTGCAATTAACTTTGAAAATCAGTTAATTACGCAAGGTGAAGGCCTATCTTTTCAGTTAGGTGGTATTGCAAAATTAAAATCTTTTAGATTTGGAGTTACTTACCAATCACCAACCTGGTACACACTTAGAGATGAAACATGGCAATCTTTAGAAGTACAATCTATTGATGTTGATGGAATAACATATCAAGATATTATTAATCCTAATATTTTAAATGTATATCCAGATTATAAAATAAATACACCATCTGCAATAACAACAAGCGCTGCAATTGTTTTTGGAAAATTAGGCCTATTGAGTATCGATATTATCAGTCGAGATTTTTCAAAAGCTAAATTAAAACCAAACAAAGATTTTTTAAATACTAACAGAGAGATAAATACAAAACTAACTAACACTACTGACATTAGGTTGGGTGGTGAAATGAGAATTCAAAATCTTAGTTTAAGAGCTGGATACAACAAAATTGGCAGTCCATATAAAGATACTGTTAGAATGCAAGACTCCGATTCTTTTTCTTTTGGTTTTGGATATGATTTTGGGGAAACGCTAATAAGTTTTTCTCATAAAGTTTTAAAATCTAAAAAAGGTCACCAATTGTTTGATTCAGGACTCACCGACTTGGCTCAAATAAATACAGAACATAGTTTAACTAATTTATCTTTAATATTTAAATTCTAAACTCCTATTATAATTTCTGCTAATTAATAAAAATCTTTTATTCTATTAATTAATCTTTAATTATCTTTGCTATAAGAAATATTTATTATGAAATACAACAAGTTTTTTGAAGATCTTGATTTAATAGATTCTGATCACAAAAATTTTTCAATCGAAACTCCTCTTAGAAAAGATGCTTTTGAACTTTCTGATCAGGAAAAAATTTCAATTATTCAAAAGAATGTTAAAGAAATTCTTTACACACTAGGAATGGACATCACAGACGACAGTTTGAAAGGTACTCCAAAAAGGGTTGCAAAAGCCTATGTAAATGAACTCTTCGGGGGTTTGAATCCTGAAAATATGCCTGTTGGTTCAACTTTTAATAATAAATACAAATACAGTGAAATGCTAGTTGAAAAAAATATAACTGTTTTTTCTACTTGCGAACACCATCTTTTACCCATTTATGGTAAAGCTCACGTTGCTTATTTTTCCAATAGTAATGTAATAGGACTTTCTAAAATGAATAGAATTGTTGACTATTTTTCAAGAAGACCTCAGGTTCAAGAAAGATTAACAATACAAGTTGTAAAAGCCCTCCAAGAAATTCTTAAAACTGATGATGTTGCATGTGTTATCGACGCAAAACATATGTGCGTTAATTCAAGAGGAATTAAAGATAAAGATTGCAGTACAGTAACAGGTGAATTTGGTGGCAAATTTAAGGACCAAAGTGTGAAAAGAGAATTTTTAGATTATATTCGTACTGAAAGTTCACTTTAACTTAAAATGAAATCTGATTTTTATAAAGATTTAAAAATATACAACTCTCTTACAGGAAATAAGGAACTTTTTGTTCCTATAAATAATAAAATTGTAGGAATGTATGTATGTGGTCCAACAGTATATAACAACGCTCACTTAGGAAATTGCAGAACTTTTATTTCATTTGATTTAATTAATAGATATCTAAGTCATTTAGGTTACAAGGTTAGGTATGTTAGGAATTTAACTGATGTTGGACATTTAGAGAACGACGACGATTCTGGTGAGGATAAAATTTCTAAAAAGGCAAGAATTGAAAAATTAGAGCCAATGGAAATTGTGCAAAAGTATACAATTGATTTTCATAAAGTAATGGAAATGTTTAATACACTACCGCCCAATATAGAACCAACCGCTACTGGACATATTATTGAACAAATAGATAGTATAAAAAAAATAATTAAATCTGGAAATGCATATGAAATGAACGGTTCTGTTTATTTTGATGTACTAAAATTCAACGAAAAAGGAAAATATGGTAAACTAAGTGGAAGAAAAGTTGAAGACATGATGAACAATTCGCGTCTTTTAGATGG
This sequence comes from Cryomorphaceae bacterium, assembly GCA_003331265.1. Classification (GTDB taxonomy): domain Bacteria; phylum Bacteroidota; class Bacteroidia; order Flavobacteriales; family Flavobacteriaceae; genus MAG-121220-bin8. The sequence goes on from QOPV01000028.1 coordinate 4,925, forward strand.
TAGCTCAGATAAAAAAAATCCACAAGATTTTGCTCTATGGAAAAAAGCTGAAGACAACCATATTATGTTTTGGAATTCTCCTTGGGGAAAGGGCTTTCCTGGTTGGCATTTAGAATGTACGTCTATGAGTAAAAAATATCTTGGAGATTATTTTGACATACATGGTGGTGGAATGGATCTAAAATTTCCTCACCACGACTGTGAAATAGCTCAGTCTGAAGCTATTGATAATAAAAATCCTGCTAAATATTGGATGCATACAAACATGTTGACCATGAACGGCAAAAAAATGTCTAAATCAATTGATAATTTCATTTTACCAAATGAAATATTTTCAGGAAACAACAAGATATTTAGTAAAAAATTTAGCCCAAATGTAGTAAAGTTTTTCATGTATCAAGCTCATTATAGAAGTGTTTTAGATATCAGTGAAGATGCATTAGTGGCCTCTGAAAAAGGTTTGAACAAACTCTTTGATGGTTATAATTTAATTTCTAATTTGGAGTGCAATAACAAACCTTCCGATTTTGATACTAAAGGATGGATTTCAAAATGTTATTCTAAAATTAATGATGATTTTAACACACCAATGTTAATTGCAGAACTTTTTGAATGTTTAAAATTCATTAATAGTGTCAAAATTTCTTCCAAAAATTTAAATAAAACAGATAAAGAAAAAATACAAAACACATTTGAAGCTTTTATTTTTGATATACTTGGATTGAAAAAGAATAATAAAGGAACACTAAATCATGATAATAAATCATCTGATTTGATAAAATTATTAATAAAATTAAGAAATCAATCAAGAGCAAATAGAAATTTTGAATTATCTGATCAGATTAGAGATGATTTAATGGAGTTAGGTATTCAATTATATGACGATAAAAACGAGTCATCCTTCAAAATAATTAAATGAAAAGAATAATTGTATATCCTTTACTTTTAATCATCAAATTTTATCAAAAAATCATCTCTCCTCTAACTCCGTCATCTTGTCGTTATTCTCCTACTTGTTCTGAATACTCTAAGTTATGTTTAATTAAATATGGGATCATTAAAGGTTCTATTCTTTCTATAAAAAGAATCATAAAATGTAATCCTTGGGGAGGTAAAGGATTTGATCCAGTACCCTAATTTTATTTATATTTAACTAAAAATTATTATGATGTTCTCAAAAATTGATTGGTCCCCAAATGAGATTTTGTTTTCAGTTGGACCAATATCAATACACTGGTATAGTGTAATGTTTATAACAGCTTTTTCATTAGGTTATTATATTATTAATAAGATCTATATAAATGATAAAAAACCTGTAGAACTTGTTGAGCCTCTATTCATTTATATTGTCTTAGGAACATTAATTGGTGCTAGACTAGGAGAAGTTTTTTTCTATAATTGGGAATATTTTCAAAACAACTTAATAGAAATCTTTTTGCCTATAAAAAAAGATCCTAACAGTTCCATGTTGTTCGGAATAATTGATGGATTTAAGTTTGTCGGATACAGAGGGTTAGCAAGTCATGGAGCAACAATAGGTATTATCACTTCAATGTTTATCTACAAGAAAAAGTTTAAATACGATTCCGTTTTATGGATTTTTGATAGAATTGTTGTACCTATTGCAATTGGCGGAATGTTTGTTAGAATTGGTAATTTCTTTAATTCAGAAATAGTAGGTAATTACACAGGAACTAATTTTGGGATTATTTTTTCAAATAGAGGTGAAATATTCCCTAGACATCCTGCTCAATTGTACGAGGCGTTTGGCTATTTTTTATTATTTATTCTTTTATGGCAGCTATACTGGAAAACTAATTTCAAAAATAACAAGGGATTTCTTTTTGGACTTTTTCTAATATGCTTATTTACTATTAGAGTATTGGTTGAGTTTGTTAAGGAAAGCCAAGGTGGTTTTGAAGATCAAATTGGAATTTTAACCACTGGTCAATGGCTAAGTATCCCCTTTATTTTAATTGGAATATTCTTTATGATTAGGAGTAAAAAAAATATTTAAATTATTTTTTTAAACTTTTTCTCAATGTATCAAACATTACTGGCGTAGCAATGAAAACAGAGGAGTATGTTCCTACCATTACACCAATAATTAGAGCAAACATAAATCCTTGAATAGATTCACCTCCAAAAATAAATATTGCCAAGAGAACTACTAAAGTTGTAAACGAGGTGTTTAAAGTTCTACTAAGAGTAGAATTTAAAGCTCCATTTACAGTTTTATTGAATTCCCAAGATTTATTAATTAATCTAAATTCTCTAATTCTATCAAATACAACAACTGTATCATTTAATGAGTAACCTATAACTGTAAGGATAGCAGCAATAAACGCTTGATTAATTTCCATATTAAATGGCATGAACGAATATGAAATAGAAAATACTCCTAAAACAATTAAAACATCATGAAAAACAGCCGCAACTGCACCTAGCGAATACTGCCAATCTCTAAACCTCAAAAGAATGTACAAGAACACTACTAGTAGAGAACCAAATATTGCAAATACTGAATTTTTCTTAATATCATCCGCTATAGTGGGACCGACCTTTGAGGATGACATAATTCCTACTTGTTTATCCTCTGATCCATTAACAAAATCATCATATGAAACATCCTTAGGAAGGTATCCATTTAAAGATTCAAACATTTTTTCTTGAATTTCTGTATCGACCTCAGAGCCTTCAACATCAACTTTAAAATTTGTAGTAATTTTAAGTTGATTATCAGAACCATAAGTTTTAGCTTCTGCGTTGCCAAAAACTTCAATTAAATTATTTTGAATATCTGCAGGGTTGACGTTATCATTAAATCTTACAGTATATGATCTTCCTCCAACAAAATCAACGCCTTGATTTAATCCATTAGTGAAAAGAGAAAAAACACCTATTGTCAATAATGATAAGGAAAACATATAAGCAAATTTTCTTTTTTCTAGAAAAGTTATAGTTAAATTCCTGAATAAGTTTTTTGTTGTTTTAGTAGAGAAATCTAAATTTTTTCCTTTACTAATTCTTGCATCAACTAGCATTCTGGTTATAAATATTGCAGTAAATAAAGAGGTAGCTATACCAATTAGAAGAGTCGTAGCAAAGCCTTTAATTGGACCTGAGCCAAAAACAAATAATATTAAAGCTGTTAGTCCAGTTGTTATGTTTGCATCTAAAATGGAGGACAGAGCATTACTAAAGCCGTCGCTAACTGCTTGCTTTTGGCCTTTTCCTTTTGTTAACTCTTCTCTAATTCTTTCAAATATTAAAACATTTGCATCAACTGACATTCCTATAGTCAATACAATTCCTGCAATTCCAGGAAGAGTTAAAACTGCACCTAAACCTGCTAAAATTCCAAAAATTAATACAATATTTAAAACTAAGGCAGTATCGGCATATATACCAGCTCTTCCATAATAAAAAGTCATCCATATTAAAACTAATAATAGTGCTATTGCGAATGAATTAATTCCCCTTTCAATATTTTCTTTTCCAAGAGAAGGACCTACAACTTCAGATTCAATAATCTCAGCTGATGCAGGAAGCTTACCAGCTCTTAAAACATTAGCTAGGTCAATTGCTTCATTCAATGTAAACTGTCCTGATATCTCGGACCTTCCTCCGGAAATTGCTCCTTTTGAAACACCAGGTGCAGAATAGACTATTTCATCTAGAACTATTGCAATATTACTTTTGTCCTTGTATGCGTTTCCTGTCATTTCTTCCCACTTTCTAGCACCTTTTCCATTCATTTGCATGGATACAGCAGGAGAACCTACTTGATCATAGCTTTGAGTAGCATCAACTACAACACTTCCACTTAAAGGAGGCTCATCACCTCTATTAGATTTTATGGCATATAAATCAACTATCTTTGTATTAGGATCAGGCTTTCCAAATAAAAATTTTGTGAATCTCATTTCTATGGGTAATAGTTGTCTAATTTCAGGCATCGACAAATATTCTTCAATTTTATTTTGATCTTTAGCAAAAAATTGTGCTATTACAGGTCCTCCCTGATACCCTGTTCCTACTATGTAATCGAACAAAGGGTTTTTTTGAGAAGTTATGGAGTCGTTAGCTTCAACATCTGCTAATAAATCATCTATTTTTGAAGTTTCATTATTTTCAACTTCCACTTCATCTAGAACCAAAGTTTCTTTTAAAAGTTCGTTAGCTTGAGAGAGAAAATTTAAAAAAGAATCATTCTTTTCCGTAACCCAAAACTCTAATTGGGCAGTACTTTGTAATAAGTTTTTTACTCGCGCCACATCTTTAGCACCGGGAAGTTCTACACGTATTCTACCAGAATTTCCTAATCTTTGAATGTTAGGCTGCGTTACACCAAACTTATCTATTCTTTTTCTTAGAACTTCAAATGCTGAAACTATTGATTCATCAATTTTTCTTCTTATAATTGGTTTTACTTCAGCATCCGTCATTTCAAAATTAATTTCCTCACTTAGAGATCTATTTGCAAAAATATCTGGTGAAGCTAAATTGGTGTCGCCTTTGATCAAGTCAAATGAAGTGAAAAAAGATTCTAAATAAGTATCATCACTTTGTTTTTGTAACTCATCGGTATTGTCAAGAGCTTTGTTAAAAACAGGATCACTTGAATTTTCAGATAAGCCTTTTAAAATATCTTTTACAGAAATTTGTAGAGTAACGTCAATACCTCCTTTTAAATCTAAGCCTTTATTAAGTTCTTTTAATTTTGAATTTTTATAACCAAAATGGTTTTCCTTTGTTGATTCAGAAATAGAATCAAGATAGTTAGTATAAAGTTCTTGTCTTTTTTCTGAAAAATTTAATTCATTTTCAGAGACTGAGTTTATTGAATATTGTTTAGCGTTATCTTCAACACTAGAGCTTAAGAAAGTAAATGAAATTTGATATAAGCTTACTAAGCCAAAACAAAAAGCAAAAAACTTTATGAGTCCATTATTTTGCATAAAATTAAATTTAAGAAAATTTCTTTTTTAAAAACGAGCAAATATATGATTTCCTACAGGATAAAGCAATTAATAATAATGCTTAAGATATGAGTTTGAAATATTAATTAGCTTTTAATGCCAAGTTCATTCTTCTTACTGCTTCAGCACTTTGGCTAAATTTAATCATTTCTTGATCGTTTAAATCTAGATTAATAATTTTCTCACAACCATTCTTTCCAATAATACAGGGTACTCCTATACAAATATCATCTTGATTATATTCTCCGTCAAGAAGAACAGAACAAGGAATTATTCTTTTTTGATCGTTTAGTATTGAATTTACCAAATAAGCAACCGAAGCCCCAGGAGCATACCATGCAGAAGTTCCCAATAAACCAGTTAATGTAGCACCTCCAACCATTGTATCACGAGCTACTTTTTCAATTTCTTCATCAGATAATAATTCTGAAATTGGAATTCCGTTGTAACTAGCAAGTCTAGTTAACGGAATCATTGTCGTATCCCCATGTCCCCCAATAACCATCCCATGAATATCATTTGATGGTCTATCAAGAGCTAAAGATAAATAGGTTTTGAATCTTGAACTATCTAAAGCTCCTCCCATTCCAATAACTCTATTTTTTGGTAGTCCTGTTGAGTTTAAAGCTAAATATGTCATAGTATCCATCGGATTAGACACGACAACAATAATGGCGTTACTCGAATGTTTTAAAACATTTTGTGAAACATCCTTCACGATTCCCGCATTTATACCGATTAGTTCTTCTCTGGTCATGCCTGGTTTTCTGGGTATACCCGAGGTAATGACTACCACATCGCTATTTGCAGTAATTGAATAATCTCCAGTAGTTCCAACAATTTTAGTATTAAAACCTATTGTAGTTGATGTTTGCATCATGTCTAGAGCTTTACCCTCAGCAAAGCCTTCTTTTATATCCAAAAGGACCACTTCACTTGCAATTGATTGAGATGCTATGACATCAGCACATGTTGATCCAACATTTCCTGCCCCAACTATTGTAACCTTCATATATTTAATTATTTTTATTATACATCGATATTTGCATAAGTTGCATTTTTTTCAATAAACTCTCTTCTTGGTGGAACCTCATCTCCCATTAGCATTGTAAAAACACGATCTGCTTCAACCGCATTATCAATAGTTACTTTTCTAAAAGTTCTAAACTCCGGATTCATTGTAGTTTCCCACAACTGAATAGCATTCATCTCTCCCAAACCCTTGTACCTTTGAATAGTAGCTCCTTGCCCAAAGTCATCTAAAAATTTATCGCGTTCTTCATCGTTCCATGCATATTGTTTTTTTGCTCCCCTTTTAACTAAATAAAGAGGTGGAGTTGCAATAAATATATTACCATTCACAATTAATTCTTTCATATATCTAAAAAAGAAGGTTAAAATGAGCGTAGCAATATGACTCCCATCTACATCGGCATCACACATAATAACAATTTTGTGGTATCTTAATTTTTCTAAATTTAAGGCTTTACTATCTTCTTCAGTGCCAATTGTAACCCCCAATGCAGTATAAATATTAATAATTTCTTGGTTTTCAAAAACCTTGTGTTGCATTGCTTTTTCTACATTTAATATTTTTCCTCTCAAGGGCAAAATGGCTTGAAAGTTTCTGTCTCTACCTTGTTTTGCTGTTCCACCAGCAGAGTCACCTTCAACTAAAAAAACTTCACATAATTCTGGATTTTGCTCAGAACAATCAGATAATTTTCCGGGCAATCCTCCTCCACTCATAACAGTTTTTCTTTGAACCATTTCTCTAGCCTTTCTAGCAGCATGTCTGGCTTGAGCAGCTAAAATGACTTTATCAACAATAATTTTAGCATCATTAGGATTTTCTTCTAAATAATTTTCAAGCATTTCAGAAACAGCTTGAGAAACTGCAGAGTTAACCTCTCTGTTGCCTAGCTTAGTTTTAGTCTGTCCCTCAAACTGAGGCTCAGCAACTTTAACTGAAACAATAGCTGTAAGACCCTCTCTAAAATCATCACCAGCAATTTCAAATTTCAATTTATCTAACATTCCAGATGAATCAGCATACTTTTTCAAAGTGGAGGTCAAACCTCTTCTAAAACCTGCTAAATGAGTTCCACCTTCATGAGTGTTGATATTATTAACATAAGAATGTAAATTTTCAGAAAATGAAGTATTATAAATCATAGCTACTTCAACCGGTATATTATTTTTCTCACCTTCCATTGAAATCACATCAGATGTTAAAGGCTCTCTATTTTCATCTAAAAAACGAATAAATTCTTTTAAGCCTTCCTCAGATTTAAAAACTTCGGTTACAAATTCACCTTCAACCTTTGATCTTTTATCAGTTATAGTAAGAGTAATTCCTTTATTTAAAAAAGACAACTCTCTTAATCTATTAGACAAAGTTTCATAACTATATTCTTGAACTTCTTTAAAAATAGACTTGTCTGGTTTAAAGGTGACCTCAGTTCCAGTCTTATCAGATTTTCCATCAGATTTAACAGGATAAATAGATTTACCTTTTTCATACTCTTGAATCCATATCTTACCATCTCTATAAACTTTAGCTATCAAATGATCAGAAAGTGCATTTACAACAGAAACACCAACCCCGTGTAAACCACCAGATACTTTATATGAATCTTTATCAAATTTACCTCCTGCACCAATTTTAGTCATTACAACTTCAAGAGCAGAAACTCCTTCTTTTTTATGAATTCCGACTGGGATTCCTCTACCATTATCTTCAACAGTAATTGAATTATCTTCATTTATAAATGTTTTTATTTCAGTACAATGACCAGCCATTGCCTCATCTATAGAATTATCAATTACTTCATAAACTAAGTGATGTAATCCCCTAACTCCAACATCACCAATGTACATCGATGGACGCATTCTAACATGCTCCATTCCCTCAAGTGCTTGAATACTGTCAGCAGAATACTGATTCTTATTAATTTCTTCGCTCATTTTATGTTTTTTTATTAAATAAAATTGGTTATTCAAATATAAGAAAAATAGCAATCGAAGTGCCCATCCTAACAGGAAAGAATGACCTCAAGTTATCAACAATTTATAAGTAAAAAATTTAAGTATTTTAATAAGAGTCTAAATGAACATTTGAAACTGATCTTCCAGAAGGGTCATTCATATCTTTAAAAGACTTATCCCACTCTAGAGCGATTGGTGTGCTGCATGCAACTGAAGGTACTGATGGTACTGTTTTAGCAGCTGTTTCAGATGGAAAATGAGATTCAAAAATAGATCTGTAATAATATTCTTCTTTTGACATAGGAGTTTGAAAAGGAAAAGTAAATTTGGCATTTTTAAACATATCATCAGAAACCTCAAGATCAACTAGCTCTTTTAATTTATCAATCCAATCATAACCTACTCCGTCACTGAACTGTTCTTTTTGTCTCCATGCCACAGATTCAGGTAAATAATCTTCAAAAGATTTTCTTAAAACCCATTTTTCCATTCTTTCTTTATTAATCATTTTATCTTTAGGATTAATTCTCATTGCTACATCCATAAATTCTTTATCTAAAAAAGGTACTCTTCCCTCAATACCCCATGCTGCCAAAGATTTATTTGCTCTTAAACAATCATATTGATATAGCTTTTCTAATTTTCTGACGGTTTCTTTATGAAATTCTTCCGCATTTGGTGCTTTGTGAAAATATAAATACCCCCCGAAAATTTCATCAGCACCTTCACCTGATAAAACCATTTTTATTCCCATAGATTTAATAACTCTTGCCATAAGATACATTGGAGTTGAGGCTCTAACTGTTGTTACATCATATGTTTCCAAATGAAAAATAACATCTTTAATAGCATCTAAACCTTCTTGAATTGTAAAAGTAACTTCATGATGAATTGATCCAATATGATCTGAAACTAATTTAGCAGCTTTTAAATCGGGAGATCCTGTAAGCCCTACGGCAAAGGAATGTAACTGAGGATACCAAGCTGCTTTTTGATCATCTGATTCGATTCTGTTCTTTGAATACTTTTTTGCTAAAGCAGATGTAATTGAGGAGTCTAAACCTCCAGATAATAAAACACCATAAGGAACATCACTCATTAATTGCCTATGAACAGCTTGCTCCAAAGCATCTTGTAGCTCATCAATATTAGTTTTATTTTCAGAAACTGAACTGTATTCCATCCAATCTCTTTTGTACCATTTAACTGGCTTAGAATTATCTTTGGTCATATAATGACCAGGTGGAAAAATTTCAATTTTATTACAAACACCCTCAAGTGCTTTTAATTCTGAAGCAACATAAAAAGTGCCAAATTTATCCCAACCAATATACAGAGGAATAATACCCATATGATCCCTAGCAATTAAATACTGATTATTATAACTATCATACAAAACAAATCCGAAAATCCCATTTAAATCATCTAAAAAATCAACACCCTTTTCTTTATACAGAGCTAAAATAATTTCACAATCTGAACTAGTTTGAAATTCATATTGAATGTTTAAATCGTCTTTTAAATTTCTGTGATTATAAATTTCACCATTAGCGGCTAAAATCAACTTTTTGTCGGAGCTATAAATAGGCTGATTTCCTGATTGAGGATCAACAATAGCTAGACGTTCATGAGCTAATAAAACATTTTTTCCGCAGTGAATACCACTCCAGTCTGGACCTCTATGTCTAACCTTTTTGGACATTTCCAAAACCTTAGGTCTAAGCAATTCAACTTTTTGTTTAATTTCTAAAGCACAAACTATACCGCACATAAAATAAATTTTATGCAAATATGATTAATTTATAATAAAATGAAATTAATTAAATTAAATTAGTTACATTTTTTATATAATAATATATATAAAGTTATAAATCATAATAATTTAATAAAGAACCGTAAAACATATTTATAAATTGAAAGATTTACTAAATTGGATTTTTAATAAATTTATATTATTAATGGAAAAACCTATCATTGATTTAAAAAATATCAACATAAATGTTGATGAAAAAAAAATACTTTCTGAGGTCTCTTTTTCAATGAAAAAAGGGGAGTTCATGTACTTGATTGGTAAAACCGGAAGTGGCAAAAGTAGTTTACTTAAAATTCTATATGGTGATATTAAAATAAAAGAAGGAGAAGGAAATGTTGTAGGAATAGATATCTTAAAAATTAAAGAAAAAAACATTCCTTTTTTAAGAAGAAAACTTGGAATTGTTTTTCAAGACTTTAAACTCCTGTCAGATCGTTCAATCGAAAAAAATTTAGAATTTGTCCTAAGAGCGACTGACTGGAAAAATAAAAAAGAAATTAAAGAAAGAATTTCCCAAGTTTTAGAAAAGGTAAAGTTATTTGAAGTTTTAAATAAATTTCCACATGAACTTTCAGGTGGAGAACAGCAGAGAATAGCTATCGCTAGAGCCCTTCTTAATGAACCCGAACTAATCTTAGCTGATGAACCTACAGGAAATCTAGACCCTGCTACAAGTGCTGAAATAATGGGGGTTTTAAAAGAAATAAATAAAAACGGAACGACTGTTTTAATTGCCACACACGACTATGACATTATATCAAAGTTTCCTGCTAAAACACTTAGAATTGAGGAGGGTAAGTTTTATGAGCTTAAAGAAAAAACCAACTAATTATTAGAGTTTCTTTTTCTTTCATTTTCATCAAGATATATTTTTCTTAATCTTATAGTTTCTGGTGTAACCTCAACATATTCGTCCTTTTGAATGTACTCTAAAGCCTCTTCTAATCCAAATTTTATTGGCGGAGCTAACTTAACTTTATCATCAGTTCCCGAAGCCCTAACATTAGAAAGTTTTTTGGTTTTTGTAACATTGACAACAATATCATCAGCTCTGGTATTTTCCCCAATTACCTGACCAGTGTATATTGCATCTCCAGGATGAATAAAAAACCTTCCCCTATCTTGTAGCTTATCTAAAGAATATGGAATAGCTGTACCTTGTTCCATAGATATTAATGAACCTGTTAATCTTCTTGGCATTTCCCCTTTAAAAGGTTGAAACTCAACAAATCTATGATTCATAATAGCCTCTCCTGCTGAAGCTGTAATTAGTAAATTTCTTAAACCAATAATTCCTCTTGACGGAATCATAAATTTACAAATCATTCTTGATCCCTTACCATCCATGCTGAGCATTTCACCTTTTCTAACAGCAACCATCTCAATCGCTTTTCCAGAAGCATGCTCAGGTAAATCTATAATCAATTCCTCAATGGGCTCAGACTTAACTCCATCAATATCCTTTATAATAACTTGAGGCTGTCCAATTTGTAATTCATAACCCTCTCTTCTCATAGTTTCTATTAGTACAGAAAGATGCAAAACACCTCTTCCATACACTAAAAACTTATCAGCAAAACCAGTATCTTCTAACCTCATAGCTAGATTCTTTTCCAATTCTTTTTCTAATCTGTCTTTAATATGCCTAGAAGTAACATACTTACCCTCTTTTCCAAAAAAAGGTGAATCGTTGATAGTAAAAAGCATACTCATAGTGGGCTCGTCAATATTTATGGTAGGTAAAGGATCAGGAGACTCAAAATCTGCTATTGTATCTCCAATTTCAAAATTATCTAATCCTACCACAGCACAAATATCACCAGCTTCTACCTTTTCAACTTTTAATTTTCCTAAACCATCAAAAACATTAAGCTCTTTAACTCTTGATTTATAAACTGAACCATCTCTTTTAACTAAACTAATATTATCTCCATGATTTAGAATACCACGCTGTAATCTACCAATTGCAACCCTTCCTGTGAAAGAAGAATAATCTAGTGATGTAATAAGCATTTGTGTAGTTCCTTCGTTAATCTTGGGCTTTGGAATGTGTTCAATTACAGCATCTAATAAAGGTTCAACACTATCAGTTTGATTTTTCCAATCTTCAGACATCCAATTATTTTTCGCTGAACCATAAATAACAGGAAAATCTAGTTGCCATTCCTCTGCATCTAAATCAAACATCAAATCAAAAACAGACTCATAAACCTCGTCAGGTGTACAGTTTTCCTTATCAACTTTATTTACGACTACTAAAGGTTTTAATTTGAGCTCCAATGCTTTTTGTAATACAAACCTGGTTTGTGGCATAGGACCCTCAAATGCGTCAACTAATAATAGAACACCATCAGCCATATTTAAAACTCTTTCAACTTCTCCTCCAAAATCTGCGTGACCTGGTGTATCGATAATATTTATTTTAACGCCCTTGTAATGAACAGATACATTCTTGGATAAAATTGTAATACCTCTTTCTTTTTCAATATCGTTATTATCTAAAATAAGCTCACCTACCTCTTTGTTTTCTCTAAATAATTTACAGTGATGAAGAATTTTATCAACCAATGTTGTTTTTCCATGATCAACGTGGGCAATAATGGCGATGTTTCTGATAGAATCCATACTTTCTAATTTCGCGCAAATGTAATGTCTTTTTATTTACTAATCACATCAAAACAGTATAACTAGAGATTATTATTTAATTTAGCTTAAATTTATTTTTAAATATGATTGATAAAATCAAAAATATCAGATATGTTAATTCAAATAACTTCTTTTTAATTGCCGGACCCTGTGCAATTGAGGGAGAAGAAATGGCATTAAAAATTGCAGAGAAAATATTTGATATCACTAACAGATTAAAAATCCCTTTTATTTTTAAAGGAAGTTTTAAAAAAGCTAATCGTAGTAGAATTGATAGTTTCACTGGAATTGGTGATGAAAAAGCATTGGAAATATTAAAAAAAGTAGGTGAAAAATTTCAGATTCCAACAATAACAGACATACATGAAATTATAGACGCTAAACTTGCTGCAAAATATGTAGATATTCTTCAAATACCTGCTTTTTTAGTTAGACAAACTGACTTGTTAGTTGCAGCTGCTAAAACTGGAAAACACGTGAGTTTAAAAAAAGGACAGTTTATGAGTCCTGAAAGCATGTTTCATGCTGTAAAAAAAATAAATGATTCAGGAAACAATAATACATTAATAACTGAAAGAGGAAGCATGTTTGGATACCAAGATTTATTAGTTGATTTTAGAGGAATTCCTGTCATGAAGGAATTTGCTCCAGTAATCTTAGACGTCACTCATTCACTTCAGAAACCAAACCAATCTTCAGGAGTGACTGGAGGAAGACCAGAAATGATAGAAACAATAGCTAAAGCAGGAATTGCAACAGGAGCAGATGGCATTTTTATAGAAACACATTTTGATCCAAAAAATGCAAAAAGTGATGGAGCAAATATGCTTGATATTAGTAAACTAGAAAGTCTTTTAGAAAAGTTAGTTATCATAAGAAAAGCAACTAACAGTTTTAAATAAATCAAATTAATATATATTTGCGCTTGCAAATTTTTTGTTCTTTGAAAAATAATTGGGGTCGACTGGATTTGACAGCGAGTCCGATTAAATGGTAAGCAGATCGAGCTCTGGACTACAGCTCGTAAATATTCTAGTACCAAACTTTAAATGGCGAAAATAAATACGCTCTTGCAGCCTAATAACCGAATTATAGTAAGTTAAGGCCTTGTCCCGCCAGGCGGGAAAGTGAGATGTCTCAGAACAGCCCTTGTTGACGGCGGTTCATTATGAGACACCATTAAAGTCAACATAGAAATCTTAAGGCTTTGGTAAGATTTTAAAATTAAGAAGCTAAGTAATATTTAGGCAGTTTTCAGTCAGAATATTATCGAAAATTAAATGAAAACTAAATCTGTAGAAAGCTATTTTGTCGCTTGTTTGGACGAGGGTTCGATTCCCTCCGACTCCACCAATACCCTTGTAAGTCATTGATTTACAGGGGTTTTTATTTTTGGTTGCCTGAATCGTTCTTTACTGCTTTTAACTATCACTAAGTTATTACAAAAAGTCAAAAAATCTAAATAGTAATTTTTAATTGGAGCTACCCTACTCAAATAATATCGGTTTTCTTTTAGCGGGAGGTGTTTGTATAAGTATGTATAATAGTAAGGTTCTAAGTGAGGTATAAACTTTCCAAATCGACTTTTATTAGAGGCCTTCAATGTGAGAAGCCTGCCTTTTAAAAATAAGCACTAAAGTTTAATCTTCATTAATCTAGCACTTGAGCTACTTTTTTCATCCTCTGATGTAATCCAAAAAGTATTTGAGTCAATTATTTTTATCGCCTCAACTTGAGTTTTACCAATCGGGATTTCATACATATCGATTTTATAATCTTTCTTAACTTCTAGATTAAAATTTTCAATTTTAAGTATATAATATTCATTAAAAAAAAGAGTTCCAGTCAAAGCAAGTAGTTTTGTGTCTGGATCGTAATCTCCTCCAGTGATAATCGACTGAGTATTCAAACTTCCAATTTTTTTTGCTTCGTATTTGCCAGCAATTTTTGGTAACACATAAATCTCTGTGATTTTTTTGAGCTTATTTTTTGTAAGAATAATCAAAAAGTCATCTATTGTAATTAGAGCTTCGGCATCATATTGTGATTTATTGTATGCAGTATTAAACTTGACTTGTTCCTGAAGGATCAATAGGAATTTTTACAATAGATAAATTTTTACGGGCATCAAAATTATTACCCATATTAGCAACGTAAATGAATTGATCATCTTTAGTAATATCTTCCCAATCATTATTTTTTACTCCCTCAAGAGTTCTTTCAAAAACTATTTTGCCTTTTTTATCTAGATAATATAATTTAGGGTCACCTCCCGAGTCATTATGAGTGATGAATTTGCCATCTAGAATTTCTAAACCAGAGGTCTCATCAATTTTTTTTGATAGACTGATGTCTTTTGTAAGTTTTTGTGAATATGAAGAACACAAAAAAAGAAAAGTAACTAAAGTGAGAATTTTTTTCATTTCAAGATTTTATTCCAGTCTACTAATTTAAAATTTTGATTTAACCCATCATTATCATCATCCTGAGCAATAAAAAACCCATTAGGAAACTTTGGTGTTTTAATTGAAGTTACGTCAATTCCGTCAGTTTCCGTAGTTCCATCAATTATATCGCCATCAATGATTCTAAAAAATATTTTAGCATCAAGAGACTTTCTATCAATAATCAAATATCCATTTGAACCTTGTACAGAAGCTATTAAATATCCTTCTCCATTTCCATCATCTCTCAAAGCTAAACCTTCAAAATCAGGCTTAAAATTTTTACTTTTTTTAAAGATTAATCTTTTTTCTGAATCAAGTGATGGAAAAGCATTTAATTCCCATATACCTTTTCTTTCTTGCCCTATATATATTTTTCCTTTTGACTCATCAGCAACTAAACCTTCAACTAAAGACGAAAACTTTAATTTTCTTACAAATTTGATTTCTGAATTAACCTCATCCTTGTTATAACTCCATTGTTCAACATTTCCTTTTTTATCGCTTATAAATAAATAAGTATTGAACTCGTCTCTGTAAAATGTGACTCCATACACATCTTTTAGGCTAGGAATTTCTTTTCTTAAAATTAGATTTTCTAATTTACCCTTACTATTAAACAAATATATATCTATACTATTATAGGTTCGATTAGTCCCAGCTACTATGTATTTATTTTGGATTGATCTTGATGGTAAGATATCCACGTTATTGATTCTTCCAACTTCATAATCATATAACTTTACTCCATCAAGATCATAAACAATTATTCCATACTTTTTATCTGAGGAGATAATTAAGCTTTTTTCAGGACTATTGAGATTTTCTAAAATACACATATCATCAGCAGCATCATCTCCAGCAAAAACTGGTTCTGTCTCCACGTTTGCAGTTACTTCTTTATAAAGCAAAGAGCCAAATGTATTTGGCTCTTGTGCATTTAAGCTTAAATAAAAAAGAAAGCTTATTACTACATTAAATTTTTGCATTAAAAGTCATATTTCAAACCTATATTCCAACTTATATCATAATATTCAAGTTGCATAGTTCTAGTACTAATACCTTGATAGTATCTCAATGGCTGATTTGTTAGGTTTTTACCTTCTGCAAATATACTAAGTTTGTCATTGACTCTATAGTTAGCATTAACATCCAAGAAAGATTGTTCATCATAATATCTATCTTCAAATGCCTTATCACTTAACTCATCCAGTGAAGCGTCTGCAAAATTATATGATCCTCTAATAAAGAATTTTTCAGTTTCGTATGCTAATGATAAATTGTACATATTATCCACTTGTCCAACTAAAGGAACATCATCTCTACCTTCAACTTTATCAGTTGATGAATCAGTGATTGTATAGTTACCCATAAATGTGAAATTCTCTAAGAATTTAGTTTGATAAGTAAGTTCAATACCATTAACTGTTGCTTCTTCACCATTTCTTAATTGTTGCATTTCATAACCAGCAACTCCGTTATAGATATAATCATTTGTACTATATTGATAAATCCAATCTTCAATATTTTTATTAAAATATCCAAGAGACAATAACCCAACACCTTTAAAATAATATTCAACCATAGCATCAATATTAGTAGACAAAGAAGCTTCAAGGTCTGGGTTACCTAATGCTAGTTCTTGATCATCAGAGTTTGAATATTCGTATGGTACTAAATCATAATACGCAGGTCTCGCAAGAGATTGAGTAAGTGCTAAATTTAAATTCCATTTATCATTTAAGTCCCACTGTAAAGTTAAATTTGGTAAAACATTTGAATAATCAGATCCACCAGTAACAATACCTAAATCAGCGGGAGTATCCATTGTTTCCTCATCAAATTTATAACCAGTATAATCAATTTTAGTACTTTCAACTCTAGCACCAGCAATAAGAGTTAAATTATCTCCAATCTTATCCTCAATCATTGCATAAAATGCAGTGACTTGCTCATCAGCATCATAATTTCCAGCTGCAAATTCGTCCATAACATAACTGTCAAAGTTTGGATCGCTAGTTCCGATAAGCTTTAAATTACCTAAAGCTTCAGCAGTCATAAACATTCCGCTTTGATATTTTTTTCCAGCTTCATAACTGGTTATAGAAGCATCAAAATTAGAAACTCCGTCCATATTTGGAAGACCATTATCATACTCATGCCAAACATCATTTCTCATTTTA
>QOPV01000029.1 GCA_003331265.1 Cryomorphaceae bacterium
TGGTCGATACAGCGGGAACTCTTACTAAAGCGGCAGATTTAATGATGGAAAGAGGAGCTAAGTCTGTAAGAGCAATTTGTACTCATCCTCTACTCTCTGGTGAAGCATATGAAAGAATTGAAAATTCTCAACTTAAAGAACTTATAGTTTCTGATAGTATACCCTCAAGGAAGGGTTCAAATAAAATAAAAGTTTTGTCCTCTGCGAATTTATTTGCTGAAGTGATGAAAAATGTTCATAATAATAAATCAATAAACCCTTTTTTTATAAAATAATACAATGAAATCAATTACAATCAACGGATCTAAAAGAGAACACGTAGGTAAAGCAGCAAGCAAAGCCTTACGTAATGCTGGAAAGGTACCTTGCGTTATATACGGAGGAGAAAATCCATTACATTTTTCAGCACATGAATTATCCTTCTCCAAATTAGTATATACAGCGGACGCACACACTGTTGTAATTATTTTGGAAGATGGAAATAAAATTGATGCTGTTTTGCAAGATATTCAGTTTCATCCAGTTTCGGATAAAATACTTCATATAGATTTTTTCCAATTACACGAAGGAAAAGAAATAAGTATGATTATTCCTGTTAGATTTAAAGGAACTGCCCCAGGAGTTAGAGATTCTGGAGGAAATCTTCAAAAAAACAAAAGAAAGCTTACAGTTAGAGCATTACCTAAAAACTTACCTGATTTCTTATTAGCTGATGTTTCAACTTTAAATTTAAATGATAGTATCACTGTTGCTGATTTGTCTGAAGAGACTTTTAATATTCTACACCCAGACAGTCAAGTTGTCTGTCAGGTCAAGATGTCTAGAGTGTCCTTGTCAATTGAAGAAGAAGAAGGAGATGAAGATGAATTAGAAGAAGGAGCAGAAGGAGCAGAAGTAACTAAAGAAAATGAAGGGGCAAAACCAGCAGAAGGTGGTCAAAGTTCTAAAGGAGAGAGAGGAGAAACTAAATCAGATAGTTAATACTTCCCCTTTTATTCAATCTAAAGCATCCCTTTTTATATTTAATTGGGATGCTTTCTTTATTTTTATCAAAAACTAATAGTTGAGAAATCGATTGATATGAATAAGTTTCTAATTATAGGTTTAGGAAACATAGGAAAAGAATATTTAGAAACTAGACATAATGTTGGGTTTGAGGCTTTGGATTCAATTTGTAAAGAATTTAAAACAACTTTTGAAACGAAAAAACTAGGTGATATTGCTAAGTCTAATCACAAGGGAAAATCCTTGGTTTTTTTGAAGCCAAGTACTTATGTTAATCTAAGCGGAAAATCAGTTAGATACTGGATGAACAAAGAGAAAATACCTATAAAAAATTTATTAATCATAACTGATGATTTAAATCTTGATTTTGGAATTATTAGGCTCAAAGAAAAAGGGTCTGACGGAGGACATAACGGGTTGAAGAACATTAATGAAATTTTACAAACAAACAAATACAATAGGCTAAGATTTGGGATTGGAGGAAATTTTTCTAAAGGAAAACAATCGGATTTTGTATTGTCTCAGTGGTCTAAAAAGGAAAAATCTGAATTAATTATTTACAAACCTCTTTTTTATCAAATCATATGTTCTTTTGTCTCCGAAGGAATTGGTTCTACAATGAATAAATTCAATAATAAATGAAAAAGATTAATGGAATAAATGATTTTTCAATTAACTCACCCTCCATATTAACACTTGGCACATTTGATGGAGTCCACAAAGGCCATCAAAAAATTTTAAGAAAACTTAATTCTGAGGCAAAAAAAAATAAGTTAAAATCAATAGTGTTAACTTTTTTTCCTCATCCAAGAACCGTATTAAATCCCAAATCGACTTTAAGACTAATCAATACAATTAAAGAAAGAACCGAATTGTTTGAGAAATCAAAAATAGATATTTTAATAACTCACCCTTTTGATAAAAATTTTTCTGAACTATCACCTGAAAAATTTGTAAAAGATATTTTAGTTGAAAAACTTAATATTAAAAAAATATTAATTGGTTACGACCATAGATTTGGAAAAAACAGAACGGCAGGAATTGAAGATTTGAAAAAATTTGGATTAAAATATAATTTTGAAGTAATAGAAATAAGTGTTCAAGAACAAAATAACGTATCTATTAGCTCAACAAAAATTAGAAAATCTATAGAAAATGGAAACATAAAAAAAGCAAAATCTTATTTAGGATATGACTTTAGTATTGAAGGAGAAGTGATTAAAGGAAATGCTATAGGAAGAACAATTGGATTTCCAACTGCAAATTTAAATATTGAAGAAGACTATAAGTTGGTCCCTAAAAGAGGAGTTTATCTAATAAATACCTTTTTAGACAATAAAAAAGTTTTTGGAATGATGAATATTGGTGTTAAACCCACTCTGAAAATTGATCAAGAAACCATTGAAGTTAATTTATTTAATTGGGATCAAAATCTTTATGGAAAAGTAATTAAAGTTTTTACGTTAGACTATATTAGGGATGAAAGAAAATTTGATTCTATCATGGATTTAGAAGAGCAAATAAAACTAGACAAGAAAACTTGTGTCAAGTTAATTGAAGAAAAATAATATTCCATTACATTTGTAAAAATCAAAATTCAATGTTAGTAGTTTCTCATATAGTAGAAAATTTAGAATTAATTGCTAAGTCAATGTTTAAGAGAAATATTGATATAAAACTTCAACTTAAAAAAATAGTTGAATTAGATAAAAAAAGAAGAACTACTCAAACCAATTTAGATAATCTATTGGCAGAATCAAATCTAATAGCAAAAGAAATTGGTGAGCTATATAGAGAAGGAAACCCTGAAAAAGCTGTTTTGTTAAAAGAAAAAGCAGCAGAATTAAAAAGTGAATCCAAAATATTTTCAGATGACTTAAATAATCTAATTATTGATTTAAATAATCTTTTATTAGAAGTTCCTAACATCCCTAACAAACTAGTCCCAAAAGGAAATACAGAAAATGATAATCAAGAAATTTTAAAAGAAGGTCATATTCCAGAATTGATTGAAAATGCTTTACCGCATTGGGAGCTAGCTTCAAAATATAACATTATTGATTTTGAGCTAGGCAATAAAATTACTGGAGCTGGTTTTCCAGTATATAAAGATAAAGGAGCTAAATTACAAAGAGCTTTAATAAACTACTTCTTAGATAAAAATATTAATGCTGGCTACAAAGAAATCCAAGTGCCTATTTTAGTAAATGAAGATTCTGGTATAAGTACAGGTAATCTTCCTGATAAAGAGGGGCAAATGTATTACGTAAATGAAGACAATCTCTATTTAGCCCCTACTGCTGAAGTTCCGGTTACCAATGTCTTTAGAAATACAATACTTAAATCCTCTGATCTTCCAATATCCCTAACTAGTTATACCCCTTGTTTTAGAAGAGAGGCTGGCAGTTATGGTGCACATGTTAGGGGTTTAAATAGGCTACATCAGTTTGATAAAGTAGAAATAGTTAGAATAGAAAATCCAAATAATTCTTATAAAGCTTTAGATGAAATGGTAAATCACATCAAAGGTATTTTAAATGAGCTGGAACTTCCCTTTAGAATATTAAGATTGTGTGGGGGTGATCTTGGCTTTACTTCTTGTTTAACCTATGATTTCGAAGTTTATTCTGCTGCTCAAAAAAAATGGCTTGAAGTAAGTTCTGTTTCAAATTTTGAAACTTTTCAATCCAATCGTTTAAAACTCCGAGTAGATAATAACGGAGAAAAAGTATTAGCCCATACATTAAATGGTAGCTCATTAGCACTTCCAAGAATCGTTGCATGTATTTTGGAGAATTTTCAAACTGAAAATAATATACAGATACCTAAAATTCTAATCCCTTATACAGGATTTGAGAAAATTTAATTTCTTTTGAAAAGAATAAAACCAAAAAAATACCTTGGGCAACATTTTTTGAAAGATTCAAATATTTCCAAAAAAATAGTTGAGAGTCTGATATCAAAGAAATTAAAAAGTATTTTAGAAATCGGTCCAGGGATGGGGATTCTTACTCAATATTTAATTAATAAAAAAACTGAAACATTTTTTATAGAAATTGACAAAGATTCAATCATGTATCTTAACAAAATGTATCCTAAAATTAAAAACTCAATAATTCATGATGATTTTTTAAAAGTTAGTTTAGATCAATTTAAAACCCCTATTGGATTAATAGGAAATTTCCCATACAATATTTCATCTCAAATATTATTCAAACTAATTGAAAATCGTAAAAATGTTGAGGAATTAGTTGGGATGTTTCAGCTGGAAGTAGCAAATAGAGTTTGTGCTTCACCTGGATCTAAAACTTATGGAATTTTATCAGTATTGGTTCAAGCTTTTTATGTTACAGAGTTTTTATTTGATTTAAATCCTTCTCATTTCAATCCTCCTCCCAAAGTAAATTCAGGAGTTATAAGACTAACTAAAAAAGATGATCAGGACTTAGATTGCGATGAAAAGTTATTTTTCAAAATTGTTAAAACTTCTTTTCAACAAAGACGAAAAACTTTAAGGAATAGTCTAAAAACTTTTAATTTACCTGTTAATATAAAAGAAGATGTTATCTTTGAAAAGCGTCCAGAAACATTAAGTGTTGACGATTTTATTCTTCTAACTAATATTATAGCTGATGGAACAATTCCAGCTTACTGACGAATTAATAAAAAAAATTGCTGATTTAATTTTAGCAAAAAAAAATTCTAATCTTAAAAAGTTAGTTAATGATATCCACTTTGCTGATATGGCTGATATCATAAATTTATTAAATGAGGAGCAAGGAGTATACTTAATAAAATTATTTGATAGTGAAAAAACATCAGAAATTTTAACTGAACTTGATGAAAATGTTAGAGAAAAAATTCTAAAAACTCTTTCAGTTAAAGAAATTGCAGGTGAAATTGAGGAGCTAGATAGTGATGATGCTGCAGATATATTAGGCGAACTTTCCGAAGAAAGAAAAGAGGAGGTAATTTCTGAAATAAGCGACAATAATTTAGCCGATAACTTAATTGAACTTTTATCTTATAAGGAAGACTCAGCTGGTGGATTAATGGCGAAAGAATTAGTGAAAGCGAATGAAAACTGGACGGTTTTAAAATGTCTTAGTGAAATAAAAAAACAAGGAGAAAATGTAACACGAGTTCATTCTGTTTATGTAGTGGACGATAAGGACAGATTAATAGGAAGGTTATCTTTAAAAGATTTAATAACTACTCCATCTAAAAAGAAAATTAAAGATATTTATATCCCTAAAGTAGATTCAGTTAATGTAATGGAAAATGGAGAAGATGTTGCTAAAATAATGTCTAAATATGATCTTGAGGCTATTCCAGTAATTGATGACCAAAAACACTTGTTAGGTAGGATTACTATTGATGATATCGTAGATTTTATAAAAGAAGAAGCTGAGGAAGATTATTTAATTGCAGCAGGTATTCAAGGTGATGTTGAAGCAGACGACTCTATATTAGAATTAACTAAAGCAAGATTACCCTGGCTTTTTTTAGGATTAATTGGAGGGTTAGGAAGTGTGTTTATTCTCGAGGGATTTGAAGAGTTTATGAACGACCCAAGCTATAAAGCGCTCTTTTTTTTCACACCGTTAATTGCTGCTATGGCAGGCAATGTTGGGGTGCAATCTTCTGCAATAATTGTACAGGGACTTGCTAATGATATTGTCAAAGGAAGTCTTTTAAAAAGGTTAATTAAAGAACTTGGGCTAAGTTTAATTAATGGAGTAATACTTGGACTATTAACTATATTGTTTGGAATATTAATTGATCAACCTATTGAGCTTAGCCTTGTTATTTCACTTTCTATGTTATGTGTAATAGTAGTTGCTGCCCTTATAGGGACTTCCATTCCTATTATTTTAGAAAAAAGAGGCATAGACCCTGCTATTGCTACGGGGCCTTTTATCACAACAAGTAATGATATTTTTGGGATTTTCCTCTTTTTTTACATTGCAAAAATATTTTTATTATAAAAATGAAGATCCTTCATTTAGATAGTACTCACTCTTATTTATGTACGGAATTAGAAAAACTAGGGTTTACTAATTTATTTGATTTCAAATCATCAAAAAATGAAATAGAAAATAAAATCTCTAATTATTATGGAATAATTCTCAGAAGCAGAATTTCTATTGACAAATCACTTATGAATAAAGCGACTAATTTAAAGTTTATTGCTAGAATTGGTTCTGGAACTGAGAATATTGATGTAGAGTATGCTAAAAAAAATAAAATAGAAATTATCTCATCTCCTGAGGGAAATTCAAATGCTGTTGGCGAACATGCGTTAGGAATATTGCTTTCTCTAATTAATAATATCTCATATTCACACAATGAAATTAATAACGGAATATGGTCAAGAGAATCAAACAGAGGGTTTGAATTAAAAAATAAAACAATTGGATTAATAGGATATGGTCATACTGGCAAATCTTTTGCTAAAAAACTTTCAGGACTAGATATTAATACTATTTTTTATGATTTAAAACCTAATTTGAAAGATGAATTTGCTAAAGAAGTTACTTTAGACGAAATAAAAGAAAAAGCCGATATAATTAGTCTACATACTTCTTTAACAAAAGAAGCTTCTGGAATTATAAATACTCAATTCATAAATGAGTGTAAAAAACCGTTTTGGATTATAAATACCGCAAGAGGAAAATGCATCAAAACAAAAGATTTAGTAAGGGGAATAAATGAAAATAAAGTTTTAGGAGCTGCATTAGACGTATTAGAATCAGAGAATAACTCTTTTGAACAGCTTTCCCAAACAACTGAATCTAATTCTAATTTATCTGCTCTAGTTAATTCAAAAAAAATAGTACTTACTCCTCACGTTGCTGGTTGGACTCATGAGAGCAAAATAAATATGGTAAAAGTTGTTTTAAAAAAAATTATAAAACTATTTAATAAATGAAAAATATCTTAATTCTTTGTACTGGTAATTCATGTAGAAGTCAAATAGCCCATGGTTATTTTAACATGATATTTGAGGGAAAAGTAAATATTTACAGTGCTGGAATTGAAACTCATGGGTTAAATGAAAATGCTGTTAAATCAATGGCAAGAGATGCGGTAGACATCTCTTCATACACATCAAATAATGTACTTGAATACAATAATATTAATTTTGATTATATTATTACCGTTTGTGATCATGCAAATGAAAACTGCCCTTATTTCCCATCAGAAGGATCTAAAAGAGTTCATAAAAACTTTGTGGATCCTTCGAAAATTAAAGACTCAAAAAATGTAGAAAAAGATTTTGATAAGTGTAGAGATGAAATTAAAGCATTTTCTAAAGAATTTAAAAAAATGTTTTTTTAAATTAACGAACTACTAATTGTAAGACTTCATCAGTTCTTTGTTCAAGAATTAATTCATTATTTTTTAGAATTTCAGCAGATGAAGTTTCATTAAAATGTCTAATTGTAAATAAATTCACATTCTCTACGCATTCTACTTTAAATGTGGCTTTTAATATTGATAATAGTTCTTTTAATCTATTAAATTTGTCATAAATACAAACTGAAAAACTAATAGCGGAATTTTGAATTAAATCTACTTTCATTTTATTTTCGTGTAGGACTTGAAAAATCTCACTAATATTTTCTTCAACTATAAATGAAAAATCAAGAGATGATAATTTCAACAGATTAAGATTTCTTTTAACAATAAAACATGGAACCTCTGGTTTTATTTTAACTCCTCTTGAAATGGCGGTTCCTTTTTCATCTGGATTTAAAAAAGATCTTACATAC
Organism: Cryomorphaceae bacterium; assembly: GCA_003331265.1. Classification (GTDB taxonomy): domain Bacteria; phylum Bacteroidota; class Bacteroidia; order Flavobacteriales; family Flavobacteriaceae; genus MAG-121220-bin8. The sequence continues at coordinate 7,782 of QOPV01000029.1, forward strand.
AATGGAATTTCTTTTTTTTGAAGAGGCTGTAAGGTTTTTGGATGAATAACTGAAGCTCCATAAAATGCTAACTCAATTGCCTCAGTATATGAAATATATTGAAGGAGAATAGGATTTTTAAAGACTCTAGGGTCCGCATTTAAAACGCCTGGCACATCTTTCCAAATTGTTAATGATTCCGCGTTTAAACAATAGGCATATATAGCGGCTGAGTAGTCAGATCCTTCTCTTCCTAAAGTAGTGTTGAAATTATTTTTATTACTACCAATAAACCCTTGTGTGATATTCAATAATTTCTTGTTCACTTTTTCTGAAATATTGTTTTGAGTAATCTCCCAATCCAAATCAGCATCTCTGTAATTAGAGTCCGTCTTTACTAAATCTCTCGAGTCTATCCAATTTGAAGTGACACCCTTAAAATTTAAATAGGCACTAATAATTTTTGTGGAAAGCAATTCACCATTTGGTACTACTTGATCATAAACAAAAGAATAATTAGGTGATTTATTTCTGCTTAAAAAACCTTTAAGACTTTCGAAAATGAACTGGACGTCTTTGTAAATTTTGTGATTTTGATTGCTAAATAAATCTATTAAAATCTGATTGTGAAATTTAAAAATTTCATTGATAGAATATTGTAATTCACTTTTATTTTCAAAATAATTTTTAACCACTAGTTCAAAAGCATTAGTTGTTTTACCCATTGCAGAAACAACTAACAAAGTATTGTCAAATCCTTTGTTATTCAAAATCGAAAAAAGATTTTCAATGCCTTTAGAATCCTTTACAGAGGCTCCACCAAACTTATATATTCTCATTCTTAATTATAAAATTATTAATAGCTTTTTCATCCATCTGAGCAATATGCCAATCCTCACTAACTTTAGCTCCATTTGATTCATAAAATTTAATTGCACTAATATTCCAATTTAGTACAGCCCATTCAATTCTTCTAACTCCCCTATCATGAGAATATTTTATGAAATTCGAAAATAAGGCTTGTCCAATTCCCAAACCTCTATGTTTTTTTGTAACGATCAAATCTTCTAAGTGCATTGTTGGACCTTTCCAAGTAGAATATCTTGGATAGCCCAAAGACATGCCGACAATTTTAGATTCTAAAAGAGCAACAAAACACACAAATAGTGGGGGTTTAGTAAAAGCATGGTTTATTAAATCAGAAGATGATATTGCAACTGCATTTGGTTCTTTTTCGTAAATAGCAAGCTCCTTAATCAAAGACAAAACATCTTCCATATCCCCCTTAGATGCTGATCTAATTTCTAGATTCATTTCTTGAAATTTAAACAAAGTTAAGTCAATGATTTTAAAAAAAAATAATTAATAAAAAGTATAACAATTTTACTGATATTTGTGACAATGAAAAAAGTGGGTTATAATCCACATTCTTTACCTTTTTTTAAGTCTCTGAAAGTTCAGAAACTTCAGGACTCCCTTTCAAAAAATGAAAAAAAGACATTCATAAATGGGTTGTATGGATCTGCCAAATCATTTTTTGTAAAAGAACTTTACAGAAATAAAAAACAAACTATTTTTTGGATTTTAAACGATAAAGAATCAGCGGCATATCACTATAATGATTTGGAGAATTTTATGGATGACAGTGATTGCTGTTTTTTCATAGGCAGTTACAAAAGAAATAAAGAATTTAATAAAACTGATAGTCAAAATATATTTATGAGGACTGAGATAATTAAAAATCTAAGTTTAAATAAAAAATCAAAAATAATCGTCAGTTACCCTGAAGCTATTTTTGAAAAAGTTCTTATAAAAAAAGAAATAGGCAAAAGAATATTAAAATTATCTAAAGGGGAAAAAATAGAACTTGAAAATTTAAATGAAAAGTTATTTGAATACGATTTCAATAGAGTTGATTTTGTCTCGGAGCCTGGTGATTTTTCTGTAAGAGGAGGTATAGTGGATGTTTTTTCTTTTTCTGATAAATTACCTTTTAGAATTGAATTTTTTGGAGATGAAATTGAAAGTCTTAGAACATTTGAAATTGACTCACAAATATCTAACAACACATTTTTATCAATTGAAATATTAGCTGATTTAGAAAATAAAGAATCTCTACAACAAAGAGAAAGTATTTTTAATTTTTTAAGTCCTAATTGTTCTATTATCACAGAAAATAAATTGTTTGTTCAACAAGAACTTGACGATTATTTCAAAATTGTAGAAAATAAATATGATTCTAATGAAAAAGAAAATTTACAAAAACTGTATTACAATGGTCTTGAACTAAGTGAAGATCTAAAAAAATTTTCTATCATTGAATTTAAAAAAAGCAATAAAAATCAAAATTCTTTTAAAACGATTCCTCAGCCGTCTTTTAATAAAAAATTTAATTTATTAATTAAAAACCTTTTGGAATATAAAAATAAAGGGTATGAGATTAATATTTTTTGTTCATCTAAAAACCAAATAAAAAGATTTAAAGATATTTTTGAAAGAACTGAAAGTAATTTAATTCCTGGTTTAATTGAAAAATCAATTCATAAAGGTTTTGTGAATCATGAAGAAAAAAAAGTTTGCTATTCAGACCACGAAATTTTTGATAGGTACCACAAATTTAATATTAAAGCTGGTTTTTCAAGAAAAAAAAGAGTCACTCTAAATGAACTAAATCAATTAGAAATAGGAGATTATGTTACTCACATAGATCACGGTATTGGAATATTTGGAGGGCTTCAAAAAATAGAAGTTAACGGTAAAAAACAAGAAGCTATAAAGTTATCATATAGTGAAAGAGATACACTGTATGTAAGTATTCATCTTATTCATAAAATTTGTAAATACAATGGCAAAGACGGTACAAAACCTAAAATATTTAAATTAGGTTCAGGTGCCTGGAAAAAAATTAAGTTAAAAGCTAAAAGTAGAGTTAAAAAAGTTGCGTTTAACCTAATCGAGGCGTACGCGAAAAGAAAACTAAAAAAAGGGTTTCAGTATGGGCCTGATTCCTCTATTCAACATGAATTAGAAGCTTCTTTTATTTATGAAGACACTCCAGATCAGGTCAAGTCTACATCAGATATTAAAAATGATATGGAAAGCCCTCAGCCAATGGATAGGCTTATTTGCGGAGATGTTGGGTTTGGAAAAACTGAAATTGCTATTAGAGCTGCATTTAAAGCAATTGACAATGGTAAACAAGTTGCTGTTTTAGTTCCCACAACTGTGCTAGCTTTCCAACATTTCAAAACTTTTTCAGAAAGACTTAAAGATTTTCCTGTAACAATTGACTATTTAAATAGATTCAGAACAAATAAAGAAAAAAAAATTATCAAAGGTGAAGTATCATCAGGAAAAATTGATTTAATAATTGGCACTCATCAATTAGTTAATAAAAGTATTGAATTTAAAAACTTAGGATTATTAATAGTCGATGAAGAACAAAAATTTGGAGTTAGTGTAAAAGAAAAAATAAGGTCAATAAAAGAAAATATAGATGTTTTAACTCTTACTGCAACTCCAATTCCTAGAACATTACAATATAGTTTAATGTCTGCAAGAGATTTATCCATTATTAATACCCCCCCACAAAATAGATTTCCAATTGACAGTAATGTAATATCTTTTAAAGAAGAAATTATTTCAGAAGCTATAAATTATGAAATTCAAAGAGGAGGTCAAGTCTTTTTTATTCACAATAGAATTGAAAATATTCAAGATGTAGCAGCTTTAATATCTAGATTAGTCCCAAATGCAGATATTGCAGTTGTTCACGGGAGATTAGATGGAAAGAAACTTGAAAAAATAATGTTAGATTTTATCAGTGGAGAATATGATATATTAATTTCTACAACAATTATTGAAAGTGGATTAGATGTCCCAAATGCTAATACTATATTCATTAACAATGCACAACACTTTGGCCTTAGTGACCTTCACCAAATAAGAGGAAGAGTGGGAAGAAGTAATAAAAAAGCTTTTTGTTACTTTATTACCTCTCCTTACTCATCAATGACAAAGGAAGCTAGAAAAAGAATTGAAGCAATAGAACAGCATACTGAGCTTGGTTCAGGCTTTTTCATCGCAATGAAAGATTTGGAAATAAGAGGGGCTGGTGATTTGTTAGGAGCGGAACAAAGTGGTTTTATAAATGACATAGGTTTCGAAACCTATCAAAAAATTTTAAAAGAAGCCGTTGAAGAATTAAAATCTAATAATTTTAAGGATCTATTTAACGATGATTTAGAAATAAAAAGTAGTAATAATAATTTTCAAATAGATACAGATTTAGAAATTTTATTTCCAGATGATTATATTAACAACATTAAGGAAAGACTAAAATTATATAAACAGTTGTCTGAAATAAACAATTCAATAGAATTAAAAGAATTTAAAAATAATTTAAAAGATAGATTTGGAAATATACCATATCAAACAATAGATCTTCTAAAGACAGTTGAACTAAAGTGGTTAGCTATAGATTTAGGATTTGAGAAAATTATTTTAAAAAACAATAAAATGATTTGTAGATTTATTTCTGACAAGGAACATACATATTATTTATCAGGAAATTTTCAGAAAACATTAACCACCATTCTCAAGAATAAAAATCTATGTGAAGTTAAAGAAAAGAAAAAAAATAGCGGAGATGTATTGTTAGCAACTTTTAAGGAAATAAATTCTATTCATGAAGCTCTAAATAGACTAAAGATTTTTTAAATTTTTAATTACTCTAAATGCTTTGTCAACCTGGTCTTCATTAACCAGAATAGTAAACTCATTTGAAGTAGAGATTACTTCATAAATATTAATTCCTTCCCAAGAAAGTCTTTGAAAAACAAAATAATAAACACCAGGAATAGTAACGTTTTCACTAGGAAGTTTGATTGAAATAGAAGAAAGATCACTATGTTTCGAAATACAATACTCATCAGATAAAGTAGATTCTACCAATTCAGATAAATTTCCACTAACTACAATATTACATTCATTTACCCCCCTTGATGACGTGTAAAAATCATCCTTATTATTTACTTTAGCCAGTAGTTTAGCTTGATTACTTAGTAAAGTATCTGAAACTTTAAAATTATAATCAATTAGAGAAGATCTAACAGTAATATCCCCAATGTCTTTTATTATTTTGACAATTTTAAACGTAGTTCTGAATTCCAATTCACTTGATAGTCTTTTAAGAGCCATAACTATAGCTCCGTATCTAACTTCCTTTTTTAATGAAACCTCTATTTCAGATTTTATAATTCTAGAAAGAGATGTTAAATTAATTATGCCCTGAGATAATGCAGATATCAAAAAAGGTTTTGCTTTTATATAGTCTTCCACTGCAGATGAAATTGTTCTCATAATAGATTACAAATATAGGAATCATTTATAATTGTTAAAATTATAACAATAAATTATATATATAACATTTATTATTCTAAACTGATTTTCAAAATAGTAAAAGAATATATTAATTGATTATTTTTACATTTTTATTAAACATTTGAAAAAAAGACACACCATTACAGCGGCCCTCCCATATGCAAACGGGCCATTGCACATAGGTCATTTAGCAGGAGCTTATATTCCGGCTGATATTTATTCTAGATATTTAAGGCTTAAGGGAAAAGATATTGTTTTTGTTTGTGGAAGTGATGAGCATGGTGCGGCCATTCCTATTCGTGCTAAAAAAGAAGGGGTTGGTCCTCAAAAAATAATTGATAAATACCATGCTGTTATAAAAAAATCTTTTGAAGATTTTGGAATATCTTTTGATAATTATTCTAGAACTTCTTCGAAAATACACCACAAAATGGCCTCTGATTTTTTTAATGAATTAAACGAAAAAAATATTTTTATAGAAAAAGAGTCTGAACAATTATATGATTTAAAAGAAAATCAATTTTTAGCCGATCGATATGTTGAGGGTACTTGTCCAAATTGCGGATACGAACATGCTTATGGAGATCAATGTGAAAACTGTGGTTGCTCTCTAAGTCCAACAGAACTAATTAATCCTAAATCAAAATTAAGCGGAAATAAACCAATATTAAAAAAAACTAAACACTGGTTTCTTCCACTTGATAATTTTGAAGGGTTTTTAAATAAATGGTTTTTAAAGGAGAAAAAAAATGATTGGAAAGTTAACGTATTTGGGCAAGTAAAATCATGGATAAATGAAGGGTTAAAACCCAGAGCAATAACAAGAGATTTAGATTGGGGAATTCCAGTACCTATCAAAGAAGCCAATGGTAAAGTTCTATATGTATGGTTTGATGCACCTATAGGTTACATTTCATCAACTATAGAGTGGGCTGAAAAAAAACAATTAGATTGGAAACCATATTGGCAAGATCCAAATACAGAATTAGTTCATTTTATTGGAAAAGATAATATTGTTTTTCATTGTATCATTTTTCCTTCAATTTTAAGTGCCTCTGGGAAATATATCTTACCCACAAATGTGCCTGCAAATGAATTTTTAAATCTAGAAGGTCAAAAAATATCTACTTCAAAAAACTGGGCAATATGGCTTCACGAGTACATGAAAGATTTCCCAGACATGCAAGACACACTAAGGTATGTGTTAACCGCAAATGCACCAGAAAACAAAGACAATGACTTTACTTGGAAAGATTTTCAAGCTAAAAACAACAATGAATTAGTAGCAATTTTTGGGAACTTCATAAATAGAGTTGTTGTGCTAACTCATAAATATTATGACGGGAAAACTCCCTTAGCAATGGCTTTAAGTGAAAAGGAAAGGGAATTAGTTGATGAAGTATATTCTTATCCAAAAAAAATAGGTGAATCTATAGAAAAGTTCAAATTCAGAGAAGCTGTTAGTACAATGATTGATTTAGCTAGGCTTGGTAACAAATATTTAGCTGAAGAAGAACCTTGGAAAGTAATTAAAACAGATCAATCTAAAAAAGTTGATACGATAATGAATATTTCAATACAAATATGTGGAGTTCTCTCTCAAATATGCTCACCTTTTCTTCCTAATACATCTTTAAAACTAACAAATCAGTTTAATCTTAAAAACATCCAATGGGATAAGATAAATAAAGACAATCCCATTATCTCTAATGAGATTGAAAAAAGTAGCTTGATTTTTAGAAAGATTGAAGATGAAGAAATTGTATTTCAATTAGAAAAACTAAATGATTCAAAAAGATAAAATAGGAATTATTGGTTGTGGTTGGTTAGGGCTTCCTCTTGCTAAATTATTTTTAAAAAATGACTTTTTAGTCAAAGGTTCAACTACTTCAAAAGAAAAAATAAAAAATTTAAAAAGCCATAATATAGAGCCTCATTTAATTGAAATAAAGGATACAGAAATTTTTGGAGACGTCCAGTCTTTTTTAAAAGATCTTGATGTGTTAATTATAAACATTCCTCCTAAAATGAAAAGCACTCCAAATAATAAATATTTGGATAAGATAAAACTTTTAGACAATGAGATAAAAGCTCATACTATTAATAAAATTATTTTTATTAGTAGTACTTCCGTATATGCTTCAAATCAAAAAATAATTGATTCAAATACTGAGCCCATACCAAACTCAGCGATCGGAGTTGAAATTTTAAAATCCGAAAAAATAATAGCTAAAGAAAATACATGTACAATTATTCGCTTTGGAGGCCTGATTGGAGCAAATCGCCATCCAGTATATTCTTTATTAAAAAAAGATAAAGTTTTTAATCCTGATGCTCCCATAAATTTAATTCATTTAGAGGATTGCCTACAGATTATTTATTCTATTATTGAAAAAAAAGCTTGGGGGAAAACATATCTTGGAGTAAGTCCGTACCATCCTAAAAAGAGAGAATATTACAACAATAAATGTAAAAGTCTTGGATTAAAAAATATTAATTTTGTAAATATAAATTCTGTTAATAAAGAAATAGATGATACAAAAATACAAACAGAACTAAAGCATACATTTATTCACCCAGAATTATAATTCTTTATCATTATCCTTAGCAACTTTATTCATCATATTAATTAAGGCATTATAGGAAAGTGTTATTTCTTTAAGATTGCTTTTAAATAAGCGGAAGTTCTGTAAATCAATTTTATTTGAATTAATTTTTAAAATATCGGTTTTATAAACTCTAAGCCTACCTATTATTTGTGGGACATTTAATATACCTGTAATTTGAACCTCATTAATTTTATCGACTTCTTGACTTAAAGATTCTAAAAAATAAATTAATGTTCGGGGGTCTGAAGAACTAATATCAGGTGTTTTTTTAATTATTTCAACATCTTTCCACAAATTAAAAACTTCATTATAATTTTGATCTAAAGCTTTAAAATCTGGTAAAGAATCATTAATAAAAGAACTAAGATTTGAATAATCAATTGACTTACTAACGGGATTACTTTTTTTGATATTTTCTGAACAAGAAAGAAAAATAAACAAAAAGCTCAGACAACTTAAAAACTTATTCATGAGTAGAAATAATATTTCTAAATTACAAACTTTATTCTGTTTTAAAGGAATACACTATTGAGTAACTAGAGTTTGTTCCGTCTGAGGTCTTCACTCTCCAGTAATATGTCGTGTCAGCCTCTAGTGCTACAGCCAATGTTTTTACTGACAAGTCTGTCTGCGCTGAGGGTGGTGTTTGTTTTCCGTCTGTCTTATCTGCATACAAGGTGTAGGTAAGTGTATCGCCATCAGGATCACTTCCGTCCCAAGTAAAGGTCACCTTCCCCTCCCCATCTCTACTAACTGTTGATCCCGAAGCAGGTGTTTTAAGATCCGCAGGGAACGGCGCGTAATTAA
>QOPV01000003.1 GCA_003331265.1 Cryomorphaceae bacterium
CAATGAATCCTGCTTTTGCTGGCGGAGGAGGAGGCTCAGAAATTGGAGTATTAAATAGAACACAGTGGCCAGGGTTAGATTATTCATTGAACAGTCAGTTTTTTTATTTTGATAATTATATCGAAAGCTACAATAGTGGACTTGAATTAACAATTCTTAATCAAGTGGAAACAGTGACAAGGTTCAATTATACTCAAATAGGTTTAAACTATTCCTATAGAGTTCAACTAAACAATGAATGGTTTTTTTATCCTGGATTATCTGTGGGTTTTGGAAATAAGGATTATGCATTCAATAATTTAGTTCTTGAAGATCAAATATTGATAAACTCTGGAATTATTAATTTCGATTCCAAGGATCCTTTTTTACTAAACGAAAGTAAAAGTATTTTAGATATCGGAGCTGGATTTATAATTTTTAATGAAAATATTTGGTTTGGAGGAAGTTTTAAACACTTAAATACACCTAATATTTCTTTCGAGCCAGAGGGTGATGTCAAACTAAAACCTTTTATTTCTATTCATGGAGGATATAAATTACCTCTAAATCAAAGATTTTCAAGATCTGATATCAATTTATATTTCAACTTTAATTATATGAACCAAAACGATTATGATAGATTAGATGTTGGGTCTAAATTTCAAATCAATGATTTTACAATTGGTGCTTTTGGAACTTTAGCTCCAACATCTGTTCAAAATGATTCTCATAAACTTACGTCTATTAATTTCATAACTAATTTTGATTACAGGCAATTTAGTTTTGGATATTCTTATGATTTAAATATAAGTAGTCTTCAAAGAACTAAGGGTGTTTTTGAAATTTCAGTTTCTTATAAGTTCGATTCTTTGTTTAATGATAACCCCATTCCTTGTGGATGTAAATAATAATTTTTGAAAAAGATATTTAACATATTAATCTTACTTGTGTTTAGTCAATTAACTCAACTAAGTGCTCAGTATGTAAAGATTGGAGAAAATACTAATCAATACACCGCTGATGCAACAACCAATCATATTTTTACAATGACCAAGTCGGGTGGTAATTATGACGCAATAACAATAAACGTTAGTTTGAACAAAGCTACATTTAACTTACCTGACAACTCACAAGTAGGTTGGGGAACTGGTAATGCAATTCCTGCTGATTGGGATTTTGAAATAACTGATATTAGTGTTAACCCTTCAACAATTTCTGGTGATAAGAAAAGCTTTACATTTTCAGGAAATCCACCACAGAATGTTACGGCAACTATAAGGGTTTTCGATGGTAGTGGTACATTAAACGGACTTGGAGCTACCACACTTACATATAGGCTAGAAAGTATTTTTACAGAAACATTACTAACCATTATACCATGTACGGGTGAACTTAAAATTGTTGTTAATGAGGTTGTCGTTGGAGCTTCGAAACCTTGTGCTGGCACGGCTGGAGATCCTAAATACAATATCAAAGTTTACAATTTTGGAACAACAAACCTTGTTACAGAAAAGACACAATCGAGTAATGAGTTTATTTTAGACCTCCCTATAGGAGGATATGATTATGTGATTACAGATGGTTGTGGTAGAACTCACACCTCTTTTACTAATATTTCAGATAAGCCTGAATTTGGTGCGGATGTAATTTTTTCAGGAAAAGAGTGTTCGACTGATGCTACGGCCAAAGCCGTACTTAGATTAACTGGAGCTAAAAGACCAATTACGTGGAAATTAGAAAAAAAGAATGGTGATAATTGGGATTTGGTATATAACAATACCAATGCAGGGGCAAGTGCCTCAAGTACATCTGATATCGATGTTGTAGGAGATGGAGCATTTACAATAAGTCTATCTAATATTGTTGATAATGGAGATTATAGGTTCAATTTTACTGATGCCAATCTTTGTACTAATTCTGCTCTTTTTACTGTTTCTACTCCATCTGATTTGTCACACAATTTGGTTGACACGGCTGTTGCAACAAAGAAAGATTTAAATTGTAATGGAGATGTTGATGGGAAATTAACTTTTACAGGTAGTGGGGGATGGACACAACCATTTGCTGGAAATAATATTAATCCAGTGAATTGGGGTTCAGGTTATACATTCACCTTAATAAATGCTGATACCGGGGCGGAAGTTGGAGTAGTTACTTCAAATTCTTGGTTCAATTATGCTAAAAACAATGCAAACGAACAAATTGGATGGGAGGCTACATTTGATAATTTACCTCCAGGGAATTACAAGTTAAAGTTAAAAGAAAATGTTGCGGTAAACAGTGATGCCAATCCAGATGTTTTTTTTGGTTGTGAGGTATTATTTAATGATATATACACCATTGTAGCTCCACCTACATTGGTAATTGATGGAACAAAAACCGACATTAGTTGTTTTGGAGATGACGATGGTATTATTGATTTAACTATTAGTGGAGGAACACCTGCCTATACAATCGCTTGGACAAAAACGGGAGATGGATCATTTAATGCATCATCCGAAGATTTAACAGGGCTGGCTCCAGGAGAATATAATGTAACGGTGACTGATTCTAAGAATTGTAGTCAATCAACTAGTTTTACAATTGTAGAACCTGCTCAGCTCTCCGCTGAACTGGATACAACGGTTGCTACTGCAATTGATTGTTTTGATAATAATGGAGTTATTAAAGCAGATATTACAGTTTCTTCAACAGCTCCATTTACTTATGTGATAAACGGTACTGATTACAATAATAATAATGTGAGTGTTTCCAGCGGAGAAACAACCAATACATCTCATAATTTTTCAGTGAAAGCAGGTGTTTACACGGTAACTGTTACTGATAGTCGAGGCTGTGCAGTAACTACAGGTCAGCGGACATTAACTCAACCTGCTAGTGGAATGACTGTAACTGGAACAGTTAGTGCTGATTTTAATGGTTTTGAAAATGGAGACGGATTACACATGAGTTGTAATGGTGGAACTAATGGTGAAATAGATTTAACTGTGAGTGGAGGGACTGCTGGTTATACCTATGCATGGACAGCAGTTTCTGGATCTGGCCTTGATTCGACGTCTCAAGACCAAACAGGACTAACAGCTGGTGTATATGAAGTGGTTGTAACTGATAACACTGGTTGTACAATTTCTAGAAGATATGTTGTTTCTGATCCAGCTCCTTTAACTATTCCAATAAATGACATGGCACCTGGTGATAAAGGAAATTATACGTATTTAGGAGAGCTAGGAACAAGTAAGTATTATTTGTCTGATGCAACATTAACCTACATGGAAGCTAGAGACATAGCAGCTAATCTGGGTGGTTATTTAGTATCAATAAAAACTCAAGCAGAAAATCAATGGCTAATTGATAATTCTTCTGATCAAAACTTTTGGTTAGGGCTAGATGATATAAGAGAAGAATCTAAAGTTTTAGGAGTAGTGGATAAAACAAAATATAGATGGAACGATGGCACGAGTTTAGATTGGGAAGGATTCCCTGCAGGTGAACCAAATGATGCCTCAAAGGATACTACTATCAATTCACCTGGAGAGGATTATATCGAATTCAGTAATGGATCATGGAACGATATTTTTCATCACGTTAAAAGAAAATTTGTGATAGAATTTAATCCAACTCAGATTCCTGATTTTAATGGTAGTAGTATTTCATGTTTTGGAGGAACCAATGGATCCATAGACTTTGTAGTCACAGGTGGAACTACACCTTACACATATGCATGGACTACAGCTGATGGTTCAGGATTAGATGTAACATCTAAAAGTCAAACAGGGCTAGGTGCTGGTACTTATTCAGTCACGGTAACTGATAGTACTGGTTGTACAAAATCAATTGATTATACTATCACTCAACCTGATGAGTTACAAATGTCTTTTGACAATACAGTAAATTCAGCGATTAATTGTTTTGGAGATAATGGGACTTTAAAAGTGGATATTAGTCAAGAATCGGTAGCACCTTACACATATCTTTTAGAGGGAACTGAGCTTGTTAGTGGTAATTTAGTTTCACAAAGCCTCACCGATCAAACGGTTTTAACTCAAACATATAATACTTTAAAGGCAGGTACATATAAGGTTACAATAACAGACGCAAATGGTTGTGTAAAAGTAACCCCTGAGAAGTCACTGACTCAACCAGCAGCTGGCTTATCAATTTCCGAGGTTGTTTCTGTTCATAATGGATTTAGTATTACATGTAATGGAGCAAGTGATGGATCGATAGATTTAACTGTTGCTGGAGGAGCTGTAAATTATACTTACGCATGGACTACAACTGATGGCTCAGGTTTAGATGCTGCTGTAGCTGATCAAACCGGACTTGGACCTGGAACTTACAAAGTAGTCGTTACTGACAATAATTTGTGTACAATTGAAAAAACCTACACACTAACGGAACCCACACCATTGGCAATTACTGAAATTGTTTCTAGCCATAATGGATTTGAAATTACGTGTAATGGTGCAAATGACGCATCTATTGATATTACAGCTAGTGGAGGTACATCTGTTTATACTTATGCTTGGACAACAGCTGATGGTTCTGGCCTGGACGCAGCTGTTGCAGACCAAACTGGACTTGGACCTGGAACTTATAAAGTTGAAATTAGCGATTCTAATAATTGTAAAATTGACAAAACATATACAATTAGTGAACCTGATCCTTTAAGTTTATCTCAAAGCAGTTCCGACTTTAATGGTTTTGATGCAAGTTGTAGTGGAGGAGTTGATGCTACAATTGATTTAACTATTACTGGGGGTGCTCCAACATATTCTTATGCTTGGACGACAACAGATGGTTCTGGTTTGGATGCCACAGCTGAAGATCAATCAGGTTTGTCTGCGGGAACATACGATGTTATTGTAACTGACTTAAATGGTTGTCAAATTTCTGATAGTTTTTTAATAACTGAACCACCTCCAATTGTATTGACCTCTATATTATCAGATTTCAATGGGTTTAATATTAGTTGTAATGGAGAATCTGACGGTTCAATTGACATTACTGTTTCTGGTGGAACAATTTCTGGTGGAGATACTGATTATACTTATGAGTGGACAACTTTAAACGGAACAGGGCTTGATACTTCTGTACCAGATCAAACTGGTTTATCTGCAGGAACATATACGGTTAAAATCACTGATTCTAATAATTGTTCTTTAACTAGATCTATAGATATCCTTCAAGCAGATCCAATCGATTTAACAGGTGTTCTTTCTGATTATAATGGTTACAACGTTAGTGTTAAAGGTTTAGCAGACGGCTTTATAAATATAACTCCAGTTGGTGGTAGTGGAGGTTATATTTATGAATGGTCAACCGCTGATGGAAGCGGATTGATTGATGGAGAACAAGATCAAACTGGACTAACAATAGGGACTTATACATTAAAATTAACAGATTCCAACGGTTGTAGTACCAGTAAATCATTTACTCTAGTAGAACCTACTGAACTTACAATTGATTTAGGTACAGATCCAACTAATATTCTTTGCTTTGGTGAAAAAACAGGAGTTTTAAAAGCTATTATAACTCAAGAGTCAGTACCCTCCTATAAATACACTCTTAATGGAACTGATTACCAGGGTAATGTAATTTTGGAGACGGTTTCAAGTATCACTGTACTTAATCATACTTTTTTAGTAAAAGCTGGGATTTATACCATTACAGTTGAGGACTTGAATGGTGGTAAGAAAACATCAGCTCAACGTACATTTACTCAACCAGCTGCTCCATTGGCAATTTCTGAAACAATTTCTGATTTCAATGGTTTTAATATAAGTTGTACAGGGGCTTCAGATGCAGCAATTGATTTAACAGTAATAGGAGGAACAATCACAGGAACTTTGTATAATTATTCTTGGTCGACGTTAGATGGATCTGGTTTACAACCTAACATTGAAGATCAAATAGGTTTGGGACCAGGAACTTACACAGTACTTGTTGAAGATGAAAATGGTTGTACTGTAACAAAAACTTATATAATTACTGAACCAGAGTTAATTGATTATAAACTGGATACTAAAAATGATATTTCTTGTTTTGGAGCAAACGATGGGTCTATCAATATTACTGTAACAAAAGGAACAGGTGTGTATAATTACGCATGGACAACAGAGGATGGAGCTGGACTAGACCCAACAGCAGAGGATCAATCTGGCCTTTCTGCTGGAAAGTATAAATTAATTTTAACTGATGGATGTCAAACACTTCAGTATATATATGAAATTGAAGAACCAGCTGTTTTAGCAATTGGTTTGGACGAAAAAGTAGATATTTTATGTTTTGGAGATTCTACCGGAAAAATATTAGTTACTGTTTCTGGAGGAACATCCCCCTATAATTATGAGTGGATTGATAATTTTGGAAATAAATATAATAGAGACATTGGTAACGTGTTTAATACAGGAAATCTTAGTAACATCCCTGTAGGTATTTATGATTTAACAGTTACAGATAAAAACGGATGTATAGAAACTTTGAAAGTTGAACTGAAGGAACCAGATGAATTAAAAATTGATTTCAATAAAGTTGATGTTTCGTGTTTTAAAGGGAACGATGGTTCAATTGATGTTAATCCAACTGGTGGTGTTGCTCCATACACATATTCATGGAGTGATTTTGGAAACGGAAAGTTAAGAACTGATTTAGTATCAGGAAAATATACTGTAACAGTGACTGATTCTAATAATTGTGAAAAGTCTGTAGAAATAGAACTTAAATCAGCTCCTCAGTTTAATATAACATCTGATGTCTCTCCAATTACATGTTTTGGAGCTAATGATGGATCTATTAAATTAACAATTGACGGAGGAAAAGCTCCTGTTTCACTTGAGTGGGCTGATGACCCTCAAGCTGGAACGACACGATCTAATTTGAAATCTGGAGTATACTCAGTGCTTTTAAAAGATTCTAGTGGTTGTGAAATTAATGAGATTTATACAATAACTGAACCAGCAAAATTACAGTTGTCAGCTATAAAATCTGACGCTTTGGATTGTGATGACCCTAATAGTGGTTCTATAGATTTACAAGTAATTGGGGGAAATCCGCCATTTACTTATGTATGGTCTAATGGAGATACAACAGAAGACTTGAGTGATGTTTCAGCAAATAATTATAGTGTTATTGTAACCGATAGCAAAGGGTGTACAGTTGAAAAAACTTTTTCTATTGTGAGACCCTTTGAACTTAAAATTGATCTTACATCAAACTTAAGAGTTGTTTGTGAAACAAGAGACGTATACTTAGTCAATAAAGTAACAATTGAAGGGGGAGTCTTCCCTTACACTGTTAAATGGTCTTCTGGAGATGTGTCAGGATCTAATGGTGAAATAATGGAAACCAACGTTGAGGGATCCTACTCTGTTGAAGTCACTGATAACAATGGATGTACCAAAACACAAATATTTGATGTAGTATTACCTAAACTAGGTTATCCAGAATTTGATTACACTTCATTTTATTGGCAAACATTTGGTGCATTAACTTTTAATGACCCTATTACTTTTACTAATAATTCCACAGAAAGTTTTTTAAGTGTTTCATGGGATTTTGGTGATGGTAATTCTTCTGACCAAAATGACCCTGTTCATTCATACGAAAAGAAAGGTTCGTATGATGTCACTCTTTATGTGACTTATTTTTCAGGATGTATTTATGAAATAAAGAAAACTATTTATGTGGGAGATTCATACGAAATTGAATTTCCTAATGCATTTACTCCAAATGGTGATGGATTAAATGATACATTTAGGCCAGTTTATTATGGGTTTAAATCTGTTGATTTACAAGTTTTTGATACCTGGGGAACTTTAATCTATAGTGAAACTGCTAAGGGAGCAAATATTATGAACGGATGGAATGGTATGCTAAATGGAAAACCAGCAACTAACGGAAATTATATTTTCCAGGTTAGTGGGGAGGCGTTTAATGGAGAAACTGTTCTTAAAAACGGACCATTTACTTTACTTAGATAATTATTTAAAAATGAAAAAATTAATATTTTTCTTTTGTTTTTTAGTGATTCCAAACCTAAATTTTTCTATTTCTAATTTTTTGTTAAATTCAGCTCCAACAGCAACCCCTCAATCTAATGTTCAAGCTTTCGAACAAACAAAAGTTTCAATCACCTTAAGTGGAACTGATCCAGATGACGATTCTTTGACTTATATTTTAGAGAAAGCACCGTTGAATGGACGGGTTACTGATCCCAATAATAATGATAAAACAATATTTGCTGGCACCATAATTTCAACAAATAAAATAGACTATACCAGTACTTCGGACAGCGCTCCTTCTGATTTTTTTGAATTTAAAGTTTTTGATGGAAAACTACAAAGTGAGGCAGCTAAAGTATCATTATCCATTCTTTTAGCAAATGACACCCCAATTGCCAATAATCAGACTGTTGAATTGACTGAAAACACCCCAACTTTAATAACCCTAACTGGATCAGATCCTGATAAAACTATTCCAACTGTTTTTAAAATTGAAAAATTACCAGTAACTGGAACATTGACTGATCCGGGAAATAATGATAAGCAAATTTCTGCAGGAGATTATCTAACTGGAAGCAAAGTAACCTATACGGGCCAAGACACATCAACATCAGATTCATTTTTATTTAAAGTCAATGATGGTATTGTTGAAAGTTTAGTTGGTACAGTTTCTGTAGTATTAATTATTACGGATGCACCAGAAGCTAAAGCCCAAAATGTTCAAGTAACTGAACAGGTTGATTATACAATTAAATTAACAGGATTTGATAAAGAAGGTGATGATTTAAATTTTATAATAAATTCACTTCCTTCCAATGGTTTGTTAAAAAATAGCGGAACTGTCATTACGTTGAATGATGTGCCTAAAAATATTTCTGGTAATAATGTACTATACACAAGTACATCAGATATAGCAACTGCTGATTCTTTTACTTTTCGTTCAAATGATGGTATATCTTCTAGTTTTTCAGCTAAAGTTAGTATTTCAATTAATCCAGTGAACGATAAGCCTTTAGCAGCTGACCAATTAAATGTGACAGCTTTTGAACAAATTGCTAAAGAAATTAGTTTAGTTGCGGAGGATCCTGACGGAGATGAGTTAGTGTACTCCGTGGTAGATTCCCCTCAAAATGGAAATATTACGATAAATAAAAATATTGCTACTTACATAAGCACCTCTGATACTGCAAAAGAAGATAGTTTTACTTTTAGTGCTAATGATAACATTCTAAATAGTGAAAAAGCAACTGTCACAATTAATATTATTCAAATTAACGATGTGCCAATTGCCTATTCACAAAATGTTTCGGTTGTTGAAGATCAATCACTTGAAATTATACTAAATGGGATTGATAACGATAAAGATGAATTCACATTTTCAATAACTGGAAATCCAATTAATGGAGAAGCGGCTTTAAATGACAATAAAGTAATTTATAAGCCTAAAGCAGGCTATTTTGGATCTGATTCTTTTATTTTTGAAATCAATGATGGAACTGATAGTAGTGATCCAGCCTCAGTAACCATTACTATCACTAGCAATGATTTTGATGAGGATGGAGTGCTAAATAAAGATGATATATGTCCAAATACTCCATTAGGTTCAAAAGTTAATGCTAAAGGTTGTCGCTTTTTTGAAATGCCTGCAAACAATTACAGAATTAAAGTAACAAGCAGCTCATGTATTAATTCCAATGATGGTAGAATTGAACTTACGGTTGTAAATTCTTCGTATGACTATAGTGTATTGCTTTCAGGGATGAGCAATCCTGTAATAATAACTGGTGAGAATAAGACCGCTAATGTAACAGGCTTATCTAAGGGCGATTACACGGTTTGTTTTAAGGTTACAGGACAGGCGGACTATGAACAATGCTTTGATATTACTATTGGTGAGCCAAAGGCACTGAGTGCGTTTGTTGATGTGGATAGTGATAACAGAACCACCACAATTCAATTAGGAGGCTCTATAGAGTATAATGTTAACATCAATGGTGAAATGTTTAAAGTAACTAGTGATAACTTTACTAGCAGTCTTAAAACAGGGTTGAATATAATTAAAATAAGTACAGACCTTGACTGTCAAGGCTTGATAGAGAGAGAAGTCTTTATCTCTGAGGATATTCATTACTATCCTAACCCAACTCACAACGATGTAAGAGTACACATAGGTGGCGAGGATAGTACAGTAATGGTCAGTGTTTTTAGTGAGAAGGGTTCTTTGATTTACAGAAGGGAACAACAAGTTCAGGACATATCACGCTTAACAGAAATTGATCTGGCATTACAAATTACAGGAACTTACATAGTAATCTTAGAAGGACCAACGGTTAGAAAAACATTTAAGGTAATTAGAAATTAGTCTATTTTTTATTTTTAAATGGTGAAGCACCTAAATGTTCAATAATTGAATTTTTTGCAATATACAAAGCTGTTAAAAGTGTGATGATTCCACCAACCCAAATTCCAGGAATGAAATCTAAAAAAAGAAAATAATCATATAAGGAATGGAATATGATTGGAATTAATAATGATAGTGAAATATAATATAACTGAGATTTTTTTATTGACTTTGCTTTTCCTAAATAATAACCCATGATAACAGCAAAAACAAAATGTGCAGGAACCGCAGATAGCATCCTCATTATTGCTAATGAAGCAGATCCGTTCATTACAAATGCTAAGTTTTCAGCTGTAGCAAATCCCATTCCTACAAATACAGCATAAACGATTCCATCAAATGGTTCATCAAAATTTTTATTGGGATAAATAATTAGCATAACGACTAAAAACTTTAAAACCTCCTCAGTAATACCAACAGATAAGGCTTCTTCTCCAACTCTGATAAGATTATTTTCAGTATTAATTAAGCTATATAAAAAGTCAAGGATGTCTACATCAAGATGCAAATTCATTGCTCCAAGAATAAATGCAATTGCTAATAACCACAATGGTTCTTTATCATATTTATCTAAATTGTAAATAACAACCATTATAAAAATTCCTGGGGAAATTGACAATGTGACCAAAACTAAATCAAACCAATCGAATTTATTAATTAAAATCAATGGATAAAAAAGGGATAAATAAAGTGCTGTTATTATTACAGAGGTAAAGAAACTATTTTTTAATAATTTTCCCATTTGTTAAAATTTTAAAGAAACCATCCATTCATCATATTCTCTGCGGTCTTTTCCCTCTGAAAATGCTCTAGCCCATCCAAAGGAAATTGTGGAGGAAAGATGGGAGAACATAACGAGTTTGGTGTCAATTTGAAATCCAATGTTTCTAAAAGTTTCACTGTATTGTTTTCCAAACTCATTGTTTTTAAGATTTTTAGAATCGTAATTTTTTGTAAATAAACTTCCTGCAAATACAGTTGGATGGGAGTGTGTTGCAAATAAATTAAAGAAACCAAGCTTTCTGTATCTAATAGCAGGTAGTAGAAGTTCTAACGTTGTTTTATAAAAACTTTTTGCAATTATGCTCTTTTCTGAATCATAACTTAATCCTGCAAAGGAAAAAGATCCACGATACATTTTTGATGAAGCATTATCAATATAATTATTCCCAAATGAGGCAAAACCAAATCTAGTAAATGGGTTCACAGATTTAGCAAACGAATTTCCAAATGAATTTCTTAACCAAAGTGATGTATGATTAATAGGTAATTGTATTCCAAAATCTAAATTTCCATTTACTTTTGGAAAGAAGTTACCCTTTGTTACTGCTGAGGAGAGAGTTAAAGAGGATTTGAATCCTTTCTCTGCATCTACTGCACCAACAGAACCAGTTAAATTTTTATATGCAAAAGATGTGTAAATATTATAAAATAAATCAGTATTAAAATCTTTATTTTCGAAATTAATTTGTTGAAATTCTGGAGATTGATTTAGACCATAGTAACCACTTAATCCAATGTTTAAATCTAAATTTTTTGGTGGATCATAAACAATAGACTTATTATAATCAACCCCAAAATTTAAACCTTTTCTTGATCTTTTAGTTGGACCAAATAAATCATAAAAATCTGCATTGTTGTATGATGCAAAAAAATTGTATTTCCCTCCTGATAGTACAGAATTAGAATAATTTATCGAGGCATGAAATTCTTCGTCAGAACCAATATCGCTGGTAGAACTGTCCATAGTATTAACCCAGTTATTAGGGGTGTATGATAGAGAAATATCCCAAGCTTTGAGTCCTAATGGATCTTGATATTTGAACTTATAACCAATACCAACTTTATTTTTATAACCTACAACAATGGGGTAAGAGTAATTTAGTTCAACCTCTTTTTTGGGAATATAAACACCATCTTTTGTTTCTATTTTACTTTCATCAAAATTACTTAAGTTGGGAACATCTATTGTCCAATCTTTAAGTTTTGGAAATTTATCAACTGTTTTATTGCCTAAGAATTCTATGTTTGAAACATTTATATTATCTTTTAAATAAACATAAACAGGAATAAATCCTTCACTAGTATATTTAAAAGAGAAAATTTTTTCATCATCTATTGGAATAGGTCTAAAGTATCCAGTAACGGCATTTGTTAAAAATTCTATTTCTAATGTTTTTGAATCAACTTTAAAAACATTACTAACCCCAGAATAATAAGATGACCCAAGTAAATATGATCCGTCTTCCGAAAATTTAAAACTTTGTGGAGAGGAAACATCAAAATTAAATACTTCTTTAAATTTTATACCTTCTTTATTAAATGGGTTAAAGGAATTCAGTTCATATATATTTAGATATTGATTTCCATTAAGATCTGTTACTGCAGCGCTTAATTTAAGTCCATCTGGTGAGATATCTAAATCAAACATATCATGACCAAAAGGCAATGTGATTTTTTGCTCCCAATCAGTATATAGTTTTTCGGGATTTTCTGGATTGAATTTATTTATTTTAATTAAAGTACTTTTTCCGTTAAGATGTTTAACTCCCCAAATTGATTCATCAATTTTGTTAAACGTCAAATCTCCAATTCGGGAATCTTTATAAAGTAATTTGGATTTTCCAGTTTTTAAATTGTAGGAGTTTAAATCTCTTTTACTGTCATTGTCAGTTGTGTAAAATAATAAATCATTTTTCTCATCATATGTTAATGATGTTACATTGAATAGAGTAGGACCTTTAACATCTTGAAGTCTTTTTATTTTACCAGTTTTAATATCTAGTTCTGCTAAGTGTGGAATTTTCCCAGGATAATTAACTGCAACATATATTTTATTTCTTTTTTTGTCATGAAAAGCATGTGAAACTCCTCCCAAAACTTTATCAGAGATTAATTCATCTTTGCTAATAGCGGTTTCATTTAACTTTTCAATATTATTGTTTTGAAATTGTTTTTCAAATTCAATCCAATTATTCCATGATTCAGATATTGGTATTTCAAATATTTGTTTGAAGCTAGAGGCAAACCCTCTTTTACTACCTTCTTTTCTTTTAATCCAATTTAAAAGTTGATCAGGTCCATATTTATATGCTAGGTAACTAACAAATCTAGTTCCATAATAGTAGTAGTTTGCTTTGGACATAAAATCTGCAGAAGTTCCTGCAGAGGCTAAACCCATTGGTGAATAGATCCGACTGTTTTCTAAAACTCTTGTTCTAAAAAACATTTCGTCATAATTCCCAAGAGCATTACCCTTACCACCATCCATCCATGTTTCTACAAATACAGCGATACCTTCATGTAACCACCTGGGCGAGTAGTACCTAGGGTTGGTCAGATAACTGTAAAACATTGAAATAGGATGATCATTCGAACTTCTTACTTTTCCATTAAAAAGGTTTTGATAGAATACATCACTTTTTGTTGCATTATCTAAAGCTGCTATATGAACAAGTTCATGATTCATTATAGAAAAAACTCTTTCTCCAGCAACACTAGACTCAAAGGAATAATTCATTGGAGATATACATGTTGAAATAAAATTTTTCGGAAGGGAAGTAGCTCCCCCATTTCCATAATCACCAAAATCTTGAAACATTACAAATATTTTTTCCCTAGGATTGTAATCAAATAATTTTCTATGAAAATCTAAAGCATTGTGAGTGCAACGGATTGCATGACCTAAAACATAATCAAACTGAGGATCAACGCTTATGATATTAAAATCTTTTGATTCTTTTTTCTTAAACTGGGAAAAACTAAGATTAATTGAAAGAAATAGAAATAGTATTAAAAAAATTTTATTTTTCATACTTGAATTTATGAGTTTTTATTCAAAAAAAAAAGGAGAAAATTTATTTCCTCCTTTTTTTAAAAATATTTAAAAGTATTTTAAAATTCTCCTAAACCAGCAGCTTTCCCGAAGTCAGGAGAAGCTAACATTTTTCCAAAATCACCAGAAATGGATAATTTTTGAAATTCAGGAGATGCCATCATTTTTCCAAAGTCTGGAGATGCCATCATTTTACCAAAAATTGGAGATGCAAGCATCTTTCCGAAATCCGGAGAAACTGCTAACATTCTAAATTCAGGTGCAGCTAACATTTTTCCAAATTCAGGAGAAAGAGCTAACATTCTAAAGTCAGGAGAAGCAAGCATTTTTCCAAAATCACTGGAAATAGATAGTTTTTGAAATTCAGGGGATGTCATCATTTTTCCAAAGTCTGGGGCAGCCATCATTTTAGCGAATTCAGGTGAAGCTAACATTTTTCCAAAATCTGGAGAAACAGCCAACATTCTAAATTCAGGTGCAGCTAACATTTTTCCAAATTCAGGAGAAAGAGCCAGCATTCTAAATTCAGGAGAAGCTAACATTTTTCCAAAATCAGCTGACATTGCTAACTTACCAAACTCGGGTCCAACCAGCATTTTACCAAAATCTGATGATAATGACATTTTTTGAAATTCAGGAGAAGCAAGCATTTTTCCAAAATCAGGAGAAACAGCAAGCATTCTAAATTCAGGCGATGCTAACATTTTTCCAAAATCTGAAGACATTGCTAACTTACCAAATTCAGGTTCAGTCATCATTTTTCCAAAATCTGCAGAAAGTGCAAGTTTATTAAAACTAGGAGAGGCCATCATTTTTCCAAAATCAGGTGCAGCCATCATTTTTCCAAAATCTGGTGCAGCCATCATTTTTCCAAAATCAGGTGATGCAGCCAGCATTCTAAATTCAGGAGCCGCTAACATTTTTCCAAAATCTGGAGAAACAGCCATCATTCTAAATTCAGGCGATGCTACCATGTTCTGGAATTCAGGGGATGACATTAACTTTGCAAATTCTGGATTTGCGATCATCTTTTGAAAATCTTGGTTGTTAAGAAGGTTTTGTGCTTCTTCACCATCAAGATCAACTACGACTTCACTACGGTTATCGTATTTAACGGCTTTTTCACCGCCTTTGATTGCTTTATTCCCTGATCCAGAAAGATCTGAGGGGTTAAAGTCAATCGCTTCTGATTGAACTAGTAAGAATGCTACAGCACCAATTACCAGAACAACCGCCACAATTAAGAAATTTAATTTACCATGGACTTTGTTTGTGTGTTTACTCATAATTATTATTTATTTAATTATTTCCCAAACAACTTAAACAGTTGTCAAAGTCTAACCACTCTGGTTAGTTATTTTGCAAGATAAGAAAAACTTTTAAAAGTTTGATTATCATTCTATTATATGACTTAAGTTTAAGTTGGAATATTGTTAATAGATTATAACTCATTTTTGAACTATTTAACCACATTCATTTAAATTATTAATCAATAAATTAGATTAAATTTTAATTTAGCTTTATAATAAACAAACATGTATTACTTAGGATATGATTTAGGTAGTTCTTCTTTAAAAGTTGCATTAACTGATGCAATATCCGGAAAAAAAATCCACTTAGTTCAAGAGCCAAAAAAAGAAATGGAAATTATTTCGAAAAAAAATGGTTGGGCAGAACAAAATCCTAATTATTGGTGGACATGCTTATGTGATGCAACCAAAAGATTAATTAAAGAATCTAAAATTGACCCTTCAAAAATCTTAGGTATAGGAATTTCTTACCAAATGCATGGACTGGTTTTAATTGATAAAAACGGGAACGTATTGAGAGACTCAATTATTTGGTGTGACGATCGAGCTGTTGAAATAGGTAACAAGGCATTCGAAGAAATTGGAAATAAAAAATGTAGTGAGAATTTACTCAATTCTCCTGGTAACTTTACCGCATCTAAATTAGCTTGGGTTAAAACAAACGAACCAGAGATTTATGATAAAATACATAAGGTCATGTTACCAGGTGATTATATTTCATATAAATTGACTGGTGAAATACTATCTACTGCAAATGGATTATCTGAGGGAATGTTCTGGGATTTTAAAGAAAATAAAGTTGCAAGTTGGTTGTTAGATTATTTTGGAATTAGTGAATCATTAATACCACCAATTGTTGAAAATTTTAATGATCAAGGTTTAGTAAATACAAAAGCATCTAAGGAATCAGGCCTTCCTAAAGGAATTCCAATTAGGTATAGGGCAGGCGATCAACCTAACAACGCTATGTCATTAAATGTTCTTAATTCAGGTGAGATTGCAGCAACAGGTGGAACTTCTGGTGTTCTTTATGGTTTGACAGATAACCTTAAATCAAAAGAATATTTGAGAATAAATAATTTTGCACACGTAAACTATTCTCAAACAAACAAGCTGATTGGGAAGTTATTATGTTTAAATGGAGCTGGAATTCAGTATAAATGGATAAAAAACTTAACATCTAATGCTTCTTATTTAGAAATGAATAAAAAAGCCTCAAATATTAATATAGGTAGTAATGATTTAAGTGTTTTCCCATTTGGAAATGGTGCTGAAAGAATATTTAATAATAAAAACGTTGGAAGTTCAATAAGTAATATTAATTACAATATTCATTCAAGTTCACATTTATTAAGGGCTTCCCTTGAGGGAATCGCATTTTCTTTGATATATGGAATGGAAATATTAATTAATGATAATATGAAACTTTCGCTGATAAGAGCTGGAAATGATAATCTTTTTCAATCAAATGTTTTTTCCAATACAATTTGTAATGTTTTAAATAAGGAAATTGAAATTCACGATGTTTCGGGTGCTTATGGTGCTGCTAGAGCAGTCGGGTGTAATTTAAATGATTTTAAAAGTTTTTCAGAAAATGTTACTAAGCATGATTACATTAAAACATATGAACCTTCAAAAAACAACAAACAATATTTGGAGGCTTATATTAACTGGAAAAAAAAATTAAACACAATTTTAAAATAAAAAATATGGCGATAATAGGTAATAGGGAATACTTTAAAGGGATAAAGGAAATTAAATTTGAAGGTAAGGATTCAAAAAACCCTTTTGCATTTAAATATTATAATCCAGATCATATTGTAGCAGGTAAAACCATGAGAGAGCATTTTAAATTTGCGGTAGCCTATTGGCACTCTTTCTGTGGAGATGGCTCAGATCCCTTTGGACAGCCAACACAAAACTTTCCTTGGGACTCTTCAACGGACCCTCTTCAAGCTGCAAAAGACAAGGCCGACGCTGCCTTTGAATTCATTTCTAAAATGGGTTTTGATTATTTTTGTTTTCATGATGTTGACTTAATTAAAGAGGGAAATACCTTTCAGGAATCTGAACAAAGACTTGCTTCTATAGTCGATTACATAAAGCAAAAAAAAAATCAATCAGGAATTAAATTACTATGGGGAACTGCAAATTGTTTTTCTCATCCACGTTACATGAACGGCGCATCAACTAATCCAGATTTTAATGTAGTTGCTCGTGCAGGAGGACAAATAAAACTGGCCCTGGATGCTACGATCGCTTTAGACGGAGAAAACTATGTTTTTTGGGGAGGAAGAGAAGGTTATATGTCTCTTTTAAATACTGATATGGGAAGAGAGTTGGACCATATGGGACAATTTTTAACTATGTGTAGAGATTACGCAAGAGGCAAAGGATTTAAAGGCACTTTTTTTATTGAACCAAAACCCAGCGAACCTTCAAAGCATCAATATGATTTTGATAGTGCAACAGCGATTGGTTTTTTAAGAGAATATGGGTTACAAGATGATTTTAAAATAAATATAGAGGTTAATCATGCTACCTTGGCACAACATACTTTTCAACATGAATTAACTGTGGCTGCAAAAGCGGGAATGCTTGGAAGTATAGACGCAAACAGAGGAGATTATCAAAATGGATGGGATACAGATCAATTTCCAATGAATATTCAAGAAACTACTGAAGCCATGCTAGTGTTTTTAAGATCTGGAGGGTTACAGGGAGGTGGAGTAAACTTTGATGCCAAATTAAGAAGAAATTCAACAGATAGAGAAGATCTTTTTTTAGCTCATATTGGTGGTGCAGATACTTTCGCAAGAGCATTATTAATCGCTGATAAATTAATCACAGATTCTCCACTTCCTTCGATGCTTAAAAAACGTTATGAATCTTTTGATTCTGGAAAAGGAAAAGATTTTGAAAATGGGAAGCTTAACCTCGAAGATTTGTACACTTTTGCTTCAAAAAACGGACCTATTTCATCAATTAGTGGAAAACAAGAATTATTAGAAAATATATTATTTAATTACGTAAAATAAAATTTATGGAATCTGTATTAGAGGATTTAGATTGGGTGGTTCTTGGAATTTATTTTGCATTACTTATGGGCGTTGCCTTCTGGGTTGTTCTACAAAAAAACAAGAATACAGAAGATTATTTTTTAGCTGGAAGAAATGTTGGGTGGTTTGTTATAGGAGCTTCTATTTTTGCTTCAAATATTGGTTCGGAACATGTCGTGGGTTTAGCTGGAACTGGATTTGCATCAGGAACTCCAATGGCACACTATGAATTGCATGCTTGGATAGTTCTTTTACTGGGTTGGTTGTTTTTACCTTTCTATATCAGAAGTGGTGCTTTTACCATGCCTGAATTTTTAGAAAAACGATTTGATAGTAGATCAAGATGGTTTTTATCTGTTTTTTCTCTATTTGCATATGTACTAACAAAAGTTTCTGTAACTATATATGCAGGAGGAATAGTTGTTTCTGAACTATTAGCCATACCCTTTTGGTATGGGGCAATCGGAATAGTTATGTTTACTGGTGCTTATACAATAATTGGTGGAATGAAAGCAGTTATTTACACAGAAACTTTGCAAACTATTGTATTGATTTTAGGTTCCATAATTATAACATATTTAGGTCTTCAAGAAGTAGGAGGTTGGACTCAGTTAAGAGAAACTGTAATTGAAGTTAGTCCAGATCATTTCAATATGTGGAGGCCTATGTCTGACCCTGATTTCCCATGGCATGGTTTGCTATTTGGAGGAACTATTGTAGGAATTTGGTACTGGTGTACCGATCAGTATATAGTTCAAAGAACTTTGGCTGCAAATAATATTACCATTGGGCGCAGGGGTGCAATTTTTGGTGCATACTTAAAGCTTCTTCCGATTTTAATTTTTTTAATTCCAGGAATTATTTCTTTCGCTCTTAGTATTCAAAATCCAGAAGTTTACAGCGTAGCTAAAGCAGATAGAGCATTTCCTATGTTAGTAAAGACATTACTTCCAGTTGGTTTAAAGGGATTGGTTGCAGGTGGTTTGATGGCAGCATTAATGAGTTCTTTGGCATCAGTTTTTAATTCTTGTTCTACGATTTTTACAATAGATATTTACAAAAAATTACAGCCAAATAAATCTGAAAAACAATTGATTAATATTGGAAAAATTGCGACTACTATAATTGTGGTTCTTGGAATTATCTGGATTCCAATTATGGAAAAAATTGGAGGAGGAGTTATGTATCAGTATCTACAAAATGTTCAGTCGTATATTGCCCCCCCAGTTACTGCTGTTTTTTTACTTGGAATTTTATGGAAACGTGTTAATTCTACAGCTGCAATAACTACCTTATTTACTGGCCTTATTTTACTTATTTTAAGATTGGGATCAGAAATTTATTATCAACCTCAAATTGTTAGTGGAGAAATAGTTTCAGGATTTTTATATGCTTTCGCCACAGTTAATTTTTCAGTGATGGCAATCTATATGTTTGTCTTTTCAGTTGTGTTATGTATTTCGGTGACCTTGTATACAGACGAACCAGATTATTTGAAAATTCAAGGGTTATCTTTTGGAACTTTAACTGCTGAAAACAGAGCGCAATTTAAAAAATCATATTCCACACTAGATATCTTACTTTCCGTATTATTGGTGTTTATTGTTTTAAGTATATTAACATATTTTACCTCATAAATAAAGAATAGTTTATTTAAAATCAACTCAATTGTTAAGTGTTAATTAATTTTTTTTAAATTTTAAAAACATTCTTAAAAGTATTTTTTATATTAGACTTTTAATTCAAAAAAATTTATAAAATGAAAAAACTTATTTTAATTCTAATTACTTTTTTTACTGTAAATGTGACTGCGCAACAAATGGCATTTACAATTGTACATTTCAAAGCTCATGAAAATTCTCAAAATGATATAGCTGAGTTATATGAAAAACATTATGCTGACGCAAAATTTAAGTCAGGAGGAATTTTCCTTGAAAGACTTTGGCAAGGAAGAGAAAACGGAAATACTCATAGATTTGTTTGGGTCTGGGAGTTAGGCAATGGTGGCATTGAAGGAGAAGAGATCAAATTTAAAAATGACGCTTTCTGGGGTGAAATGAATAACTATGTGGAAACCTGGGGAAAACATAGTTCTGGTAGATTTTTAAGTTGGAAAGATGGAGATGTTAGTAAATTTCCTTACGGACATTTATGGGACATCACACCAGAAGATCCTGTTGCATTTAAAAAGGCTCACGATAAAATTGTTGAGGATGCATCAGAAGTTTTTGATGGAAGGGTGGTAGGTTATGGTACTTATGATATCAACAGACCAAATGGAGCTTCTCATTGGGTAGTAATTTCAGAAAAAGATACTGACGGTCATTTAAGTATGCATGACAATCTAGAGAAAAATCACTCTAAAGCAATGAATGAGTATTTTAAAAATAGAGGTCAAGTTGAACATGTACATGACTTTGTCGTACAAGTGTTAAAGAGATACCAATAATAAAACAGTTTACTTAAAAAAAGGGTTGAAATTTTCAACCCTTTTTTTATTAATAAAAATTAAATTTTTAGAAAATAGTATAGTTGCTATTAGTATGAGCGATAGATAAACCCTTTTCTCCTCCAAGCATTAATGGAATCATTTTTTTAGGAACAAAATCATCTTCTGTCATTCTCCAATCTAAATAAGTTAAGTAATGATCGTTACTAACCCAATCAGAGATAACCCATACAGAGTTTGTTTCTTTATTATAAATCATTTCAGCAGAATTACATCCATCATACGCTCTAGTTGCTGGCAAACCATTTTCACTATTTAAAACGTCTAACATTTCTTGACCTTTTCCTTTTTTAACATCAATTTTAGCAAAAATTTTAGTTTTTGGATAGACAGCATCATACATACCTCCAAAGTCAAAGAAATCTCCTTGAGCTATGACTTTACCTTCTGCATCAAAATTCATGTACCAGTATCCCTTTAGATTTAACTCTTTTCCAGTAGCAACATTTGTTCCAGTCCAAGTACCATAAGTTCTAACACTTCCGTCTAATTTTCCCTCTGGACTTGTTCCAGGCAACCAATTGTTTGCTGTGTATTTTATGTTGTCAAATGCAGCATGGTATCCCTTTAACATGGCTACATATTGGTCGTAGCCAGCAGTTTCAGATCCATAATAAGATGTATTTGATTCGATATCTTCACTAACTAAAGCTAATTGAGCATCAATATCTTCCTCTCCGTGTAATTCAAAAAGTTTTTGAGCTGTTGCTAAATTTTTAGCATAATCTGGATTTGTATTACAACTACTAAAAAGAATAGTAATTGAAAATAATAAAATTAATTTTTTCATGTTTTTAAATTTTGTTAAGTTTCAAATATATAAAAATACTAGTAAGTATGTTGAATATTATTTTTGAATATTATTTGTATAACTTAGATTAATTATAATTTTTATGAATTTAAAAGAGATTAAACAGAAAGAAGTTTTTCCAGGTTTGAAAGGTAAATTCGTTCATGGAGATAAAATTACATGGGTATTTTGGGACGTAAAAAAGGGTTCAGTTGTTGAACGGCATCATCACATTCATGAACAAATTATGCATGTTGTTGAGGGCGAATTTGAATTTACCTTAGACGGAATTAGTAAAGTATATTCCAATGGAGATGTAGTGGTAATCCCTTCCAATATTCCACACTATGGAAAAGCTTTAAGTGATTGTAAATTAATGGATGTTTTTAGTCCCGTTAGAGAAGAATACAGATGATTATATCCTTAAAATCAAAAAAAGCTCTTGTTGGTGGAAGCAGCAAAGGTTTAGGAAATGCAGTAGCTTATCAATTAGCCATGTCTGGGGCTTCTGTGACTTTAGTTTCAAGTAATAAAGATAGATTAATCAAGACTGTTAATGATTTAAGAAATAAAACAGGAATTAATCATGATTACTTAGTGGTTGACTATAATAACTTTGAAGACTATAAAAAAATAATAAAAAAATATTTAGATACTAATCCAATTGATATTTTGATCAATAACACTCAGGGACCCAAAGGAGGTAATGTTATGAATGTTTCTATAGAGGACTATCAAAAGTCTTTTGACTTATTATTCAAAAGTGTAGTATTCACTACCATGCTTGCAATAGAAAATATGAAAAAAAATAAATGGGGAAGAATTATAAATATGGCCTCAATGTCAGTCAAAGAACCTTTGAGTTATTTAGCCCTTTCCAATTCTATTAGATCTGCTGTAACCACATGGGGAAAAACTCTTTCAAACGACTTAGGCGTATATAATATCACCGTAAATAATATTCTTACAGGATATTTTGATACGGAGCGTATTAATCAACTTAATTTAGACAAAGCAAAAAAATTAAATATTGATGTAGAAGAGGTTTATAATACGATGAAAGAACTGGTGCCATTAAAAAGAATTGGAGATCCAAAAGAGTTTTCATATTTAGTAACTTTTTTAGCCTCTGATAATGCTGCCTATATCAATGGAGCTAACATACCAATTGATGGAGGTCTTATAAAATCCCTGTAAATATAATCTATGAAAAGAATCATATTCATGTTATTTATCTCTCTTGGTTTAAATAGTCAAAACTTAGTTGAGAAGATTGCTTTTCAAAGTGCTAATCCTTTTTCTTTTCATGATGTTATTACTGATTTAGAAAATCAAGAAAAACAAGAGGTGTACGGAAATTTAGTTATTCCATATGACTCATTAAATCCAGATAAAAAATATCCTTTAGTTCTTGGAGTTGCAGGCAGTTTAGGATGGAAAAATCATCATTACGAATATTTAACAATGTATCAAAATTTAGGTTTTGCCACTTTTGAACTGAATAGTTTTAAAAGTAGAAGAATAGAATCAACAGTTGGAGACCAGACCCAAGTCACTACAGCTGCAATGATTCTAGATGCCTACAGAGCACTTGAAATATTATCCGATCATCCAAATATTAAAAAAGATAAAATTTCCATTACTGGATGGAGTTTAGGAGGAGCAGTTACATTTTTTTCTGCATGGATTCCTTTAAAAAATGCTATAAATAAAAATCTTCAGTTTGCATCACACTTAGCTTTTTATCCACCATGTTTTTTTGAACCAGAAAATTTAGAGTTTTCTGATTCTCCCATTCATATTTTAATTGGAGAATTAGATGATTGGACTCCTTCAGATCCTTGTAATACGCTAGTAGATAAGCTTAAAAATAAGATTAACATTGACATAACTGTTTACAAAGATTCTCATCACGGCTTCGATAGACGGGGAGGATTAGAAATTAATGAAAAAGGATATAGTTTTAAAGATTGTACTTTCAAATTAACTGAGGACGGTTATGTTTTAATGAATTATTTAAATATTCCAATGTCAAATTCATTTCTTCAAAAAATAGGATTTTTATTTTGCACATCAAGAGGAGTTACTATTGGTGGGAATAGCGAGGCTAGAAATAAATCATTTGGCTTTGCAAAAGACTTTATGATCAGAACAATTCAAGATTAAAAGAAAACTCTTTCTGGGTAATCAGTTATAATTCCATTTACCCCAAGTTTTTTCATTTTATCAATCTGTTTTTTATTATTAACAGTCCATGTATAAATTTTAAGACCTGCGCTTAATATTTTTTCAACGACTTTTTTGTTTAATGTTTTATGAGAGGGATTAATTGCCACAGCCCTAAGATTTAATGCAGGTTTTATAGCAAGCAACGGATCATCTTCAGTTATAAGAGCAATTTTGATATTACCGTCTAATTTTCTTAAATCCTTTAATTCTTCCCAGTTAAAGCTTGAAAATAAAATATTCTTTTTTAAAAAACCGTTGTTATTAATTTGCTGTTTAACTATTTCAAGAGATAGTTTTGCAGTATTAGATCCTTTTAATTCAATATTTAAAAATGTTTTATTATCAATAACATCAAAGACCTCATTTAAAGTTGGTATTTGCTGATTGGTACCCAATACTTTTAATTTTTTTAATTCTTCTAAAGATGTATTTTCAATAAGCCCTGTTCCATTTGTTAATTTATCCAGTTTTTTATCATGAAATAGGACTATTTCACCTGATAAACAACGAAACACGTCTATCTCAATACCATCTGCACCCAATTGCATTGCTTTTTTTATTGATTTCAGTGTGTTTTCTGCAACATGACCTTTCGCTCCTCTGTGACCAATTACTAATTGCTTAGATTGATTTGATGAATTGAATAAAATCAAGAAAAAGGCTAAAAACAATTTCATAAGTAGTGAAGGTAAAAAATCATTAAGTTAGTTATTGACATTATCATACTTGTTGTTTAAATATATTGCTAAATAATATATTATTGGACTCATTAATAACCAAGTACTCTGAGTTTGAAAAGTAATAGGTCTCTCAAATATTTTAAATAAAACTGGATTGTAGTAAGAACCTAAAGGATTTAATGGTGCCCAAGATAAATCTCCATTGTTTCCCAATTGTAAATGATAAAAAAAGGCTTCTACATAAATATTTTGCAACATAAACCAGAAAAATAAAATTGTAAAAGCATACCAGTTCCATTTTTTTAACGGAGAAATAGAATTCTTGAATAATCTTTTAATTATAAAAATTCCTATCCAGACAACTAAAACATCTCCTAAAGAATTTAATACCCAATTTAAATTTTGGGGAATCGCACAATTTAACATTTCTGATCTCCTTTCACTCACTGGTAATCCACCAGAAAGTCCATAAGTTATCCATATCTCCCATCCTACAGCAGCTATAATAAATGAATAAAATAAAGTTAAAGCTGTAGGGGTTGAAACTTTTTTTTGTTTCCAATAATAAATAGAAAGTAAAATAGGAGTAAGGGCAAAAAAATAAAGTCTAATGACCAGCCATAATTCGTTATCATTTAAATCACAGAAGTTCATAATATATCATTAAAATTTATTTATAATTTATTTTTAAGTTTCACAAAAACAGATTGTTGTTCCTTGTTAAGTCCATCAGCTGTAAAAATAGAAATTCCTTTCGCCCCGTTTTCTTTCGATATAATAATCGCTTTTTCTAATTCTTCGGCTGTTCTTAGAGCAGGAGAGTAAAGGCCTGAAATGATAGGGAAATCAACATCACTCACCCCTTGTTTTGTTGCAAATCCAATCCAGTTTATATTTTCTCTATAAAAATTTTGGTACAGCATAGGGTATGCTGCATCTAAATTCCAATCATTCCAAGCTTGTCTAACCATTTGACGTGACATTTCTGGAAAAGGAAATACAGCAGCAGTAACTTTTTTATTTTTACTGTGAGCAATTTCAATAATTTCATTAACAAGAGTAGTAATTGCATTCAATCTAAATTGCCTCCACTCTGTCGATAGTTCAGGGTTTTTAAAATCTATAGGATCTTTATTAAAAATTTCTTTAAATTTCTTTCTTGCAATGGGGTGATATCCAAAATCATATTGAGGTAATTCTGTTTCTTGAATAATATTATATTTTGGTTGAAGATCTGCTCCAAGAATTACATCAGGATATCTAACATAGTCTAAATGAATGGAAGCTAAACCATCCACCTCCATGAGTTTTTTTGCATTGTTAATGATGTGTTTTCTAGCTTCAGGATGAAAAGGACTCAACCACTGATAATAATTTACATAAGCCCTGTAATCTAAAGAGTTGTCGCCATTTTTATTAACAGAGTACCAATCAGGGTTTTTATTAGCTATTGTATCCCCAGGGCGATTGACAGTCCACATCCAGCCATGTACTTTTATATTTTTTTTATTAGCGATGGGAATGATTTGTTCAAGAACCGACGCAGAACCACTAACTAAAACCTCACTTATTCCAAGAGAATCATAATAGTTAAGCTTTTTCTCCCAATTCTTTTTATTGAAATCTTTACCCGCTCCAGTCCAAGTACTAAATGTAAAACCCTTATCACTCTCATTTTGTTTGGAACAAGAAATGAAAAAGATTAGAAGAATTACCGTAATTCCTTTTTTAATCATCTTTTATGTTTTTTATTAAGCCGTTTTCAGAAATGGATATTTTAACATCGCTCTTTTTATCGATAGCTGTGATATTAAATCCAGTTTCTGTTTTTAGAAAATTACACGAAATTTCTTGATTATTAACAATTATAGTTTCAAATTTTAATTCTTGATTGGTTTTGAAGTCCTTAAGATATTTTAATTCTTTAAAGGAAACTTTTCTAAAAAGAGCATAAAGAACTTGCTGAGTTATTATTTCATTAGAATTTTCGTAGTTTTTTTTTATTTCAAAATCTTTTTTAGAAAACTGTAAAAACCCCCAGTTTTCAGGAACATGCATATTAATTAGACCTTGGGGCGACCACACCCAATTATATTCAGGCAGAAACTTACCATTTTCTTTTTTCCTTGAATACTTGCCTTTATTTATTTCGAAATCCCAGTTAACTCTAGAAAAATTGATCCTCCATATATCACCAACTTTAGGATAATTGTAATCAAAAGGATCTTTTAATTTTGAAATTTCAACAAGAGGAATAGCTATTTCTACTGTCCAGTAATTATCAATGTCATTAGGATTGTTAATGGTTCCATTAATGTATACAGCAGATTTTAATCCCTCTATATTCCAGGAACTGTCTGCTTTACCTTTGAGCCTGTAAGGTTTATCTAAATATAAATCCCACTCAGTTCCAAGTGCATTAATCTCAATTTCCCCATAATTAAAGACATGCTTGTTTGGGTTTATAAAAACTTCAAAATCATTATTGTAGTAAATGACCTCATCTCTTTTAGTGATATCTGCCCAAATATGGGTCTCGTATATTTTTGCAAAAACATACAAATACTTATCACTCCAAAGCATTTTAACATTTGTTTTTTGACTAGGCTTTTTAATTCCCTCAATATCAATAAAATCATCGGAATACTTTGCTCTATCCCATTCTAATTCATTATCTCTTCCATCAATTATAATTTCTTGATTTGTGTTGTGAACCACATAAGATTTTGGAATGAGAATTTCATTATCTAGATTAGCTTTTATTTTTTCAGTTAGATTACAATTCAAAAAAAACACACAAAAAATATAAATAAAAATCATTCTCATTATTACAATATATAAAATGTATTAGTATTTTACAGTTTATAAATAAGGTAATTTAATTGATATGAAAAAACTTATTCTATTAACAATATTCGTGACATTTTCATCTTTTAGTTATCTAAATGTATTTTCTGATCAAATTAAAGTCATTTCTTATAATATCAGATATAACAACCCCAATGACGGAAAAGATGTTTGGGAAAATAGAAGGTCAACTGTTGTGGAGTTTATTTTTACCGAGTCCCCTGATTTTATTGGAATGCAGGAAGTTACCAATAGTCAATTGTTGTATTTAAATTCTAATCTATCGGATCATCATTATGTAGGAGTGGGGCGTGATGACGGAAAAACCAAAGGTGAGTACAGCCCCATTTTTTATAATAAATCTAATTATGATTTAATTAACTCTGATACTTTCTGGTTATCCGAAACTCCAAAGCTTATTTCAGTGGGTTGGGATGCTTCTATGGAAAGGATTTGTACTTATGGATTGTTTCAACAAAAGACAAGTGGGAGAAGTGTATGGGTTTTCAATACTCATTTCGATCATATTGGAGAGGTGGCTAGGGATAAATCAATTGATTTAATTTTAAAAACAATTAAAGATTTGACAAAAAATAATGACCGTATAATTATTACTGGTGATTTTAATCTTTCGGATGATTCAAAACCTATTAAAAAAATTCAAAATTTTTACAATGATGTTAATATAGATATGGATAATAAAAGTAAGTTATATGGAACCTTTAACCAGTTTAAAATAAACTCTACTTTTCAAAGTAGAATTGACTATATCTTCTATAAGAATTTTATTTCCATCGAATCCACTCATGGTCATATTAAAACAAAAAATGGAAGATGGGCTTCAGATCATCATCCAGTTATTTCTTTATTAAAATTCTAACAACCAAAAAAACATTCATAAAGGAATTTTTTTTATATTAGTTTACTAATTATTAAAAAAATATTATGAAAAAATTATTACTATTTACTTTTTCAATTCTTTTCACCTTATCATCCTTTGCTCAGGATGGTCCAGAAATTTGGATGACTTATGAGCTTAAAGCTAAAAAGGGAATGGAAGAAAAATTTGAACAAGCTGCAGCAAAAAAAATGAAAAAATTTAATAACACTGCAGAATCAGCTATGTACACTTTTAATATCATGGATGGTGAAAATCAAGGGATGTATTCTAGAGTGATTGGATGGAAAGATTGGGATTTTATGAATTCTCAAGATGACCGATCTGATGAATTAAAATATTGGAGAGATA
Source organism: Cryomorphaceae bacterium (assembly GCA_003331265.1). GTDB lineage: Bacteria > Bacteroidota > Bacteroidia > Flavobacteriales > Flavobacteriaceae > MAG-121220-bin8. Next base: position 28,892 of record QOPV01000003.1, read on the forward strand.
ATGTGGATCCATTCATTGAAGAATCCTCAGGATGGAAGGTGTGGAGAAGAATTGGATGGGTTTCTCATAATTGGGAGCCAGGAAATACTTTTAAATACATGCTTGTTTCAAGAAGGTTTATTAAGCCCGGAAAAGATCAGGACGTTACTAATTTTTTAAGAAGATTGAAAATGGTCTATGAGAAAAACAACTATAGTGGAATTGTTGGTGTTTTTAGAGTAATGTCGGGTGGTAATACAAACGAATATATTATTTGTGAAGGCTTTAATAAATACGGAGAGTCAGGTGATTATCCAGATGCAGAGGATAAAACAGAAGAAGACCTTTACAATGAAATGTTTGGTTGGGAAGCTTACAGAAGAGATGCTGGAATGTACAACGAAGCTTTAGAAATGTACAGCAGAACAACAGAAAGACATCACTTTAACGAAGAACTTAGTACTATGTTAGACTAATTACAAGTTAGTTTTGTTTAAAAAAACTTAATTAATAAGAATAAAAAAGCCCTTTAAATTAAGGGCTTTTTTTATTGATTATTATTCTACTGAAGACAGTTATTCCATATCTGCATTCATCACCTTAGTCCAAGCTGAAACAAAGTCATTAACAAATTTTCCTTTATTATCATCTTGAGCATACACTTCAGAGTAGGAGCGAAGTATTGAATTTGATCCAAATATCAAATCCACTGCAGAGGCAGTCCATTTTACATTTCCAGATTTTCTATCAACAATTTCATATTTATTTTCTCCAGAAATATTCCATTTATTACTCATGTCCATTAAATTAACAAAGAAATCATTTGACAAAACTCCTAATTGATTTGTAAAAACACCATCATTACTTCCCTTGTGGTTAGCGCCAAGCACTCTCATTCCACCAACAAGAACCGTCATTTCAGGAGCAGTTAGACCAAGTAATTGAGTTTTGTTTAGCATCATTTCCTCAGCATTACTTAAATGTTTGTTATTAACCCAATTTCTATATCCATCTGCTAATGGCTTTAGATTATTAAAAGAATTTTCATCTGTCATCTCTTGAGTGGCATCTCCTCTTCCTGCTTTAAAGGGAACATTAGTATCATATCCAGCAGCTTTTGCAGCTTCCTCAACCGCTGAGTTACCTGCAATAATAATTGTATCCGCTAAACTTATTCCAAATTCAGAGGCAATCGGTTCTAAAATAGATAAGGTTGCCGACAAACGAGTAGGCTCATTACCATCCCAATCTTTTTGTGGAGCTAATTTAATTCTTGCTCCATTTACTCCTCCTCTTAAATCGGATCCTCTAAAAGTTCTAGCGCTATCCCAAGCTATACATATACGATCAGAAATCGAAAGTCCCGATTTAGAAATTTTATTTTTTACTTCTTCAACATTATAATTTGTTTTTCCAGCAGGTACAGGATCTTGCCATATTAAATCTTCAGAGGGAGCATTAGGTCCAATATATCTATTTCTAGATCCCATATCTCTATGAGTTAGTTTAAACCAAGCTCTTGCAAATGTTTCAGAAAAATACGCTTGATCTTCCTTGAACTTTAAAGAAATTTCTCTATAAATAGGATCTTTCTTCATTGCCATATCCGCATCGGTCATTATGGGATTTTGTCTGATTTCAGGGTTATTTGCATCAACAGGTTTTTTATCCTCATCGATACTAACAGGCTCCCACTGCCAAGCTCCTGCAGGACTTTTTTTCAATTCCCATTCGTGATTGAATAGCATATCGAAATACCCATTATCCCATTTTGTGGGGTAAGTAGTCCAAGCACCTTCCAAACCACTTGTTACGGTATCAGCTCCATTACCATTTCCTTTTGGATTAATCCATCCAAATCCTTGACTTTCAATACTAGCTCCCTCAGGTTCTGGGCCTAAAACACTATCATTACCATTTCCGTGTGCTTTTCCAACTGTGTGACCTCCAGCCGTAAGGGCTACCGTCTCTTCATCATTCATTGCCATTCTAGCAAAAGTTTCTCTTACATGAAGAGCTGTTTTTAGAGGGTCAGGTTTTCCGTTTACACCTTCGGGATTCACATAGATCAACCCCATGTGAGTGGCTCCTAGAGGTTCTTCTAATGTTGAGGGATCCTCAAGATTTGAATAACGTTCTTCACTGGGTGCTAAAAACTCATTTTCAGAACCCCAATAAATGTCTTTTTCTGGGTGCCATATGTCTGCTCTTCCATAGGAAAAACCAAACATCTTAAGCCCCATACTTTCATAAGCTATATTTCCAGCTAGAATAAATAAATCAGCCCAGCTAATACTATTTCCATACTTCTTTTTTATTGGCCATAAAAGACGCCTAGCTTTATCTAAATTACCGTTATCAGGCCACGAATTTAAGGGAGCAAACCTTAAATTTCCAGTTCCAGCGCCACCTCTTCCATCTCCAGTTCTGTATGTTCCCGCTGCATGCCAAGCCATTCTAATCATCAGTCCACCGTAGTGTCCCCAGTCCGCAGGCCACCAATCTTGAGGTTCTACCATTAAATCATGCATGTCTTTTTCAAGAGATTTAAAATCTAAATCTTTTACAGATTCTTTGTAATTAAAATCGTTTCCGTAAGGATTTGTTTTTGAATCGTGTTGGTGAAGAATGTCCAGATTTAGTGATTTTGGCCACCATTTTGTAACTGAATTTTCTTGAGTACTAGTCGCACCGTGCATAAATGGGCATTTTCCTGACATATTATTTTCGTTTATTATTGATTATGAATTATATACACAAATATATACTAGAAGTTCAAGTATTAAAAGAAAAATATTTCAATTCTAAATAATAAATACTTATCACTTATAAATAAAACTTTTAATAAGATTTCAATTAGAATGTTTTCTTTACTTTTACAACTATGGATAAAATAAAACTACTTTTAATAAGCCTATTAATTATTTCTTGTTCTTCCAGTGACGAAGGTGAAAACACTTTCACAAATTCTGCAACTATTTGGAATGGAGCAACTATAACATTTACCAAATCAGAGGGTTCAGACCCTACCGCTCAGGCCAATCAAGACCGATTAACATCTAATGTATGGATTACCAGAGGGAATGATGGTGGTCAATTTTATAACATTGTAAAAGAAAGCGTCGCTGATAAAACAAATAGTCCCGTTGGTACTAAATGGGCTATTGGTACATTAAGTCAAATCGAAACTCTTTCATTTACAAAATTCAGAACAGCAGTTAGTAAACCAAAAGATGCTATTGGTAAAAATCTAGTGATGTATTTAGTTGATGATGACACGTACTTAAGTGTAAAAATCACGTCTTGGTCTGAGGGCAAAAAAGGCGGTTTTGCTTACGAAAGAAGTACCAAATAGAGTGTTAGTCCAACACAATTTTAACCTTTACTATTTTATATATTAAATATGAAAAAATTCATTTTATTTTTATCGGTATTGTTTTTATTTTCTTGTACAAAAGAAACAATAAAATATACTTTAACCACATCAGTTAATCCTGCGGAGTCAGGAACAGTTACTCCACAAACTAGGGAGTATAATGAAGGAGACACGGCTAGTTTATCAGCAACTGCTTCTGCAGAATACGTTTTCCAAAGTTGGACTGGTGCTACAGGTTCTGAAGAAACTACTGTTGTAATGAATTCTGATAAGACGGTGGTTGCAAACTTTGTTAAAAAGAAATATGCTTTAACCGTAAATAAACAAGGTGAGGGAACAGTTACAGAAAAGATAATAAAAGCAGGAGCTGCCACTGATTACAATAGTGGAACGGTGGTTGAGTTAACGGCAACTCCCTCTAGTGGATGGAAGTTCAAGGAATGGAGTGGAGATTTGACAGGAACTGAGAATCCAAAGGAGATTACTATTGATAAACCTAAAACAGTCACTGCAGTTTTTGAGACATTAATTCCATTTTATTTAGATGCAAATGGGGTGACTATAAAAGCTTATGATTGGGTGACGTCTGGGACCACTGGGGAATTAGGAGGTGTGACTTACACGGCTGTAGACAAAGATAAGTTAAAAGAAATGTTAGAAAACTCCGAAACAGATGTGACTAAAATAGTAACTACAACTATTAAAGATGATTTTATAATTCCAGGAGATTTGTTTAGAATAGCGATGAATGAAGAAAGATTTGGAGCTAATATTAATACTTGGGATATGAGCAACGTTAATTCTTTGGAGTCTATGTTTGTTGGCGTAAGTAAAGATAGTGGTGTAGATGGAAAATCTGTAAATATTGATATAAGTAAGTGGGATGTTAGTAATGTGACGAATTTTAAAAATTTTCTTGGTCCCTATTGTACAATAATTAAAGTGGGAGATTTAAGTAATTGGGATGTTAGTAAAGCTACTAATATGGAAGCAATGTTTTTTCCGACTAGGATAGACGGTTCAGATGAAAAAAAATGGATATTTGGAGATTTATCAAACTGGGATGTTAGTAAAGTTGAATCTATGAGTAATATGTTTGGAAATCTTTTAATCGATTTCGATATCACTAAATGGAATGTAAGTAGTGTAAAAAATATGTCTTCCTTGTTTGATCAAAATACTACTTTTAATCAAGACATTTCAGGTTGGAATACCTCGAGTGTAACTAATATGTCCTCTATGTTTAGAGGAGCTAGTTCATTTAACCAAAATATAGGTTCATGGAATACTGGTAATGTCACAAATATGGAAAAAATGCTTAATAATGCTACTGTTTTTAATCAAGACATTTCTAATTGGAATACAGCTAATGTTACCAATATGTCAAACTTGTTTTATATGGCAATAGCTTTCAATCAAAATATTCAAAGTTGGAACGTTAGTAATGTTACTGACATGTCATCTTTATTTCATGGAGCTTCATCTTTTAATCAGGATATATCTTCTTGGAATACCGCTAATGTCCAAAAAATGCAAAGTTTATTTTCTAACGCATCAGCTTTTAATCAGGATGTATCTTCTTGGAATACTGCTAATGTATTTAATATGGCCTATATGTTTACTGCAGCAACTTCTTTTAATCAAGATCTTAACAGTTGGGATACATCTAGTGTTAAGCAAATGCAGGGGATGTTTAATGAAGCATCATCATTTAATGGAAATATTTCGAATTGGAATACTAGTAAAGTAGATACTATGGTAGGTATGTTTTTTGGAGCTAGTTCATTTAATCAAAATATAGGAAGTTGGGATGTAGGTGAAGTTAACGAACCTTTATCAATGCGCGAAATGTTTAAAAATGCTACATCATTTAATCAAGATTTAACCAAATGGTGTGTAACTAATGTTACATATGAACCAGTTGATTTTAGTACTAGTTCTGCATTAACAAGTGCTAATAAGCCAGTCTGGGGAACATGTCCCTCCTCTGGAAGTAATATTTGGACAGGAACTAATATGACATTTACTAAAGGCGATCAATCTGATCCCACTTTGGAGTCCAATCAAGATAGAATCACAGATAATGTTTGGATTACTAGACCAAACAAAAAAGAAGATGGTAAAAACGGGTATGGACAAATATATAATATTAAAGAAGAAAGTAAGCCCGATGAAAACAATAGTCCTGTAGGAACTAAATGGGCTGTTGGAACAATTGATCAAATAGAAACGTTAACATTTAAAAAATTTAGAGCAGCAGTTGGAAAACCTAAAAATGTTGTTGGTAAAAATTTAGTGATGTATTTAGAAAAAGACGATGTGTATTTATCAGTTAAATTTACATCTTGGTCACAGGGTGAGAAAGGCGGTTTTGCTTACGAAAGAAGTACAAAATAAACTCCAAATTCTTAAATTTATAATATGAAAAAGCTATTCCTTATACTTTTATTCATTCCTTTATTTTCTATAAGTCAGGACGATTCTAATAAAAAGAACGGTTTACAAAACTTATTGAAACAAGCTGAAAAATTAGTTGGTAATATTGATATAGATTTTAAAGATAAAGCAGATAAAAATTCTAATAATGATATTGAAAAAAACATCATCTCTTTATGGAAAAATTACAGTAAAGCTTTTGAATATAAAGATTATGAAAAATTAGTTTCATATTTTTCTTTTCCCTCAGTTTTTGGTATTTCAACCAGCCCAGTGGTTTTAAATAATAAAGCGGAATTAGTAGAAAGGTATAAGGTTGTTAGAGAAGCGAATATGCAAGATGGTTATAGGTATTCTCTTTTGGAAGATTATGAGTTTTTTCAATTGTCCCAGAATACCTGTCTTGTAAAAGCTACGTATAGTAGATATAATACTAATTATAATAAAATCTACACTGGACAGGGACTTTATTTTTACAAGAGAATAAATAATACTTGGAAACTTTATGCTATCGATTCTTTGCAGTAAACGTGCTTAAATAAGGACCTCTTAAACTAAACATTATTATATTATTTAAATAATCAAAAATAAACATATAAAAAATTCAATTTAAGAGGATTTTTAAAACTCTATAATAAATTATTAACCTGTATTCCACCACAGATATCAATCCATTAGTCTTGTAATTTTTTTTACAGTAATAATTTTAATTTAATCAATAATTCCATTCCACTGATTGACTCTAAAAAACTTTCCATTTCTGATAAAAACTTTATCAACAACTCTAAGTTTTTCAACATTTCCATCTTTATAACGGTTTTCTCTAAAAGAAATAGTTACGGTTTCAAAATCATCACCATCTCTTTTTAATGGAACAGCATTCCATATGTATCTTGTTATTGAATCGTATGGAGATTGAATTTGAGATAGAAACTCATTTGATGGATTAACAACCGGAATTGCTTTTCCCATTGATGGCTCAAAGAACATTACAGTATCAGCAGAAACTTCATTCATATAGTCAAAGTTACCGTCAGCATAAGCAAGGATTGCATTAACTGCAATTTCCGTGGACTCATCTGAACCAAGCATGTACTTTTTACCTTCACTTTGTCCATTATAAACCATTCCGGCAGATCTCTCAACTTCAATAGTTTTTGTTTCACAGCTTATAAAAGCTGTAGTTATAAATAGTAATAGTATTTTTTTCATAATTTTTATTTAATGTTAATCGTCTGTATACCAATCGGCGCTCCAGGCTTGGACACGAAATATTTTACCGTCTTTGATGTGGAATCTTTCAAATAACCTATCGTCTTCAAAAGTTCCGTCTTTTTTATATTTTTTTTCTCTTGAAGCTAAAGAGACAACAACATGTTCTTGACCTTCCCATTGATGGGGAATAAATCCTTGTGGATCTTGTCTTATTGAATCATAACCAGATAAATATGCAGTTATAAATTCTTTATCAGCTTTAATTGGTATTTTTGAGTTTGGAACCCACCAAGTAATAGTATCAGTCAATACCTCAAACATACCGTCAGGATCCATGTTATTCCAAGCCTTTAATAGTTTCTTTACCACATCAACATTGTCGTCAGATGCAATATAAAACTTACTTCCTTTATTTTCTCCTCTAGCAATTTCACCTCCTTTAACAGGAACTTCAACTACCTTGGTTTCACAACTTAAAAAAGTCACGATAATAGATAATAGTAATATTTTTTTCATAAAATTATTTTAAAGTTGACTAGATAAATCTGGACGGAATTGCATTTTTGATACATTAGAACCCCAAGTTTCAATTGCCTCATTTCGTGCCGTCCAATCCTCTGACCATGCATTTTCCCCAAATTTTTCATTATATGCATCCTCCCAAGATATACCGTCAGAAAGATTAGAAGAATTGGTGGATCTGTCATGAGTATTAAATCCTGACATAATCATAAAAGTTTGGTTATTACCACCTTGAACTAACCTAAATACAGCACGATTTCCAGTGTACTCTATTTCAGAAAAAAGTTGAGTAAGTCTTCTTTGTGGAGTCATAAAGTCTCCATTTTTTCCTCTTTTCACAACCATTACCTGTTGACTGTAATATTTCATAGGACCACCATTTACATCTTCCCAACCATGGCTAGCGCCAATATACCTCTGCCAAATTCTCTGTCCACTTTTATTAGCAATGTATGGATCAACATTTTCATTCCAATATTTAAGCTCATCACTGCTGTCTTGTTCGAAATATGAAACATCTTTTCTAACAACCCACCTTTGATAGGCACCTGATGATGAACCAGTCATAACCTGGAATGCAAAAATTGCATTTTCTGTGCTATTATTATATTTTTGTGTTTTTTCAGCGACAGCTTTTTCAAATTCCTCAATCATACCTTTTTGAGGTTGATAAACGAAATTGATCCAATATTCACTATTAGGATTTCTCTGAGAATAAATTGAGAGGGAAAATATAATAATAAATGTTATTGATAAAAGTTTTTTCATAATATTTTAATATAAGTTGTTTTAATTAGATTTTATAATTTTTCGTTATCATATTCCTCACTAACAAATGCGATATTCGTTATTTTATTAGATTCATGATTTATCCAGTATCTTTCAAAATTTCTAGACAAAGTAACTTCAGAACCACTGTAAACTTCTTCTGAGAAAAGAGCATCAACATATGACATATTTTCATTAACTTTTACGGCCATAACCGATGTTAAATTTCTATTAATTGAATCAAAATTTTCCTTAAAGCTCTCCCATCTTTCAATACTTGGAGCTACCTTAAATACGTTTCCAGGTTCTCTTCTTGTAACAGAATCGGAGAAGTTTTTAATAATTTCTTCAAAATTGCCTTCAGCATAACCTAAAACAACATCTTTAATCATTGACGCGTATTCATTTGAACCTTGCTGAAGTTTATAATTATTATCACCACCATTAAAAAGACCTCCATAAGATGGTTCAGTTGATGTCTCACAAGCAATGAAAAATATAATTGAAATTAGTAATAGTATTTTTTTCATAATTTTTAATTTAATAGTTTATAGTTTCACCATTCTTTTAATAGAACTCTAGTGAAATTTCTGACAATTTGACCCCCTCCATTTTCTTTTAAATACGTTTGCCAGTCTTTTTTCCAAGATTGAGTTTTTTTAGCATATTCTGCATTAGAGTTTAACATAGCCTCATAAGTTGGATATCTTAATACAACTCCACTTTTATATTTTGCAGACGATGTGATGCTAAAAATAACACCTGATCGGTCAGATCTCTCATGTTTTTTATTCAACTTTAACCAAGCGTTTTTAAAGTCTTGAATGTTTCTGTCAGGTCCCCAGTTCAACACTCGTTCATACGGATATACAACCTTAGAAGGATCTGGGCCTGTTGAGGCCATACCAGTTCCATTTAAAGACCAAATAGTTTTGTCTATGAAATTATTCAACTTACTTGATAATAAATTCCATTCTGTGGTGAAATTCTGAGGTGAATAAAACTTACCCATAGATTTAGAGTCTCCAACAAAAACCATTTCATGCGTTGCATCAGCCATTGAATCATCTGCAAATAGTATTGAGAATAACATGACTTTTATTCCATCCATTTTATTTTGACCAAAATAATCATCAATTAAATTAAAAACGGTTTCCTCATTTTCAGGAGAAATACTTAAAGCGTATGCAGTCCAATGTTCATCAGTTTTAATTTCTGTTTGTGAAAAAGTATTGTTTAATGTAAGTAATAATAATAATATTAGTGTTTTTTTCATTTTTAAAAATTTTACCATTGTTTAATTAAGCTTCTCATGAACGATGTTTTTAAATTAAAAAGATCATAATTGATCTCTTCATTTAATTTATCTCTTTCCTTAACATATTTTGGGTTATTTTTTTGAAACTCTTGATCATTTGACCACTTCTCTAAAAAGCTTTCATATGATTTAAATCCATTCATAATCCATGTATTTATGCCAGGAACAATACCACCATGAGAAATTCTTCCAGTTGCAGTTGAAATATAATCTTTTGGATATTTTTCATCAAGAATTCTTTGATTATCTAACCACTTTCTATATTCTGAATACTCCTCGCTATCAATAACATATATTTCTTGAACTGGCATAACTTCTTCTTTAACTCCAAATCTTGCAAGCCTAGTGCCATTTCCAGAGAAAGAAGCTTCATCAACAAAATAATTTAGTTTAGAAAAAAACAATGCTGATTCACTGCTCGAATTAGTAGGATTAAAAAATTGACCCATATTTTTTTTATTACCATCAAAAGAAATAATGTGAGTAGCCGTAATATCAGTTGAAGCAAACATTACATTGTAAAGAGAAACAGAAACTCCTTCAGTTTTGTTTGCTGTAAAATAATTATCTATAATTTTAAAAACTGTTGATTCATTTTCAGGTGAAACTTTAAAACCATAAACAGCCCAATGATTAAAGTCTGTGTTTTGAGCATTTAAGTTAAATCCTAAATTAAATAAAAGAAATAAGGATATATAAAAGGGAAATATATTTTTCATATTTTAATTTTGGTATTTTCCGTTTTTAGCATCATAAATTAATCTAGTTATAACTCTGTGTCTGACAGTTCTCAAATCCGAGGCACTACCATATTTTTTAGAATTATTTTGTCTTATTTTTTCAGGAATATCTGTCCACCATAATTGATTTGCATCTTGAATACTTCCAAAATTATCAATAGTCATAAAATCCCAAGCACTTTGGGCTCTAGATACAGATCCATTTCTGGTTAGTGCATGCCAACCTTTAAGTTTCGGAGCGTGTTTTTCTAAAGTACCCTTCATGCTTTTTTCAAACTCTACATAATCATTTAGTTTTCCACTTTCTGCTTTTATTAAATTGTAAGTAGCTATATAATTAACTACACCTTCTTCAGTGTGACTGAATCCAGTTACATAAGTAGTATACGCTGTATACAATTTATCAAATAAAACATTTCCTTTTGACCAAATCCAGCTACGACTTTCTTCACTTAAATTTGGATAAGTTTCAGTCCAGATATCGGACCATGATATAGACTGATCGTTGTCAATCCATAAAACCATATGAGTAAAACCAGCATTGTATCTCGAGTTTTGATTAACTCTTCTAAATATCCAATTTTCTAATTTCCCGTTTTTAACAGCAGTTTCAGCAACTTTTCCTACATAATCAGTCATATAAGCCTCATACTCTTCAATATTTTCTTTTTCTACTTTAATAAAATCAAAATTGATTTTTTGACCCTCGTCTAACTGAGAGTAAGAAAAAGAAACTGAAAGTATTAATAACAATGTAAATATATTTTTCATAATTTTTAATTTAATAGTTTATAATTTTACCATTCTTTTAATAGGATTCTAGTGAAATTTCTCACAATTTAACTCCCTCCATTTTCTTTTAAATACGTTTGCCAGTCTTTTTCCCAAGATGGAGTATTTTTTATATATTGAATTTAGTTCTGCGATTCTGCTAGAGCCTTTCCTTCATTGTTATCTGGGTATTCGCTAAAATAAGCAAGAACCTCAACAATTTTTCCATCTTCCCACTTATAATCAAAGTGTCCTCTATTAGAATATTCTTCACCTGTTATTTGACCTGTTGCATTCCAGGTAAACCAGGCATTTGACCATACTTCTCCATTACTGAAATAATTAGTATGAACATATACATCTTGGATATTAATATCTTTATAAAACAAATCGTGATGAGCCTTCCATCCTGACATTAAATTATCTCGTCCATCAATGACCATATTATTAATTCTGGAGACTACATCTTCAGAATATTGATCTGAAAAGCTAAAATCATTAGAACTATAGCTTTCAAATCCATTTTTAATATTTGAGCTAAGATCATCTTCTGTTTTTATAATTGACTGATTTGAATTTGTGCATCCTAAAAAAATGGTGCACAATAAAATTGAGTATATATATTTCATAATTTTTTATTTACAATTAGTTAATCCCATGAGGAATCTATAGCTTCATAAATTGAACTTTCAACAGCTGTATTGAAACCAGTTAATTCATTTTCGTTAACATATTTTTGAAAATTTTGAAAATTAGGATTTACAGCCATTCCTCCGTTTTCTTTGTAAGATCTTTGATGTAATATTTGTTCCATAGAATCAAATCCATCAAACGAAATACCGTTGAACATAGTTGACTCTTGATCCTTATATGAAGATGATGTAATAAGGGTTGCAACTGCCCAATTCAAACCTTTAACTTCCTTAAGTCGAGGTTTCACAACTAGCTCCCCCCAAGCTCTATTATTTTCAATAAACTTTTGTTTGTCAGGATATGAAAATTTAAACTTGTTAAAAATCATATAATTAGAGGGTTCTTCGTCAAGAACAGTAGCATTTACTTGCCAAAGATTATTGCCATTTGATGATTTCCAAGTCCATTTACTAGTATCAGGAGCTTCAAGTCCAAGTTTTTTTGCAATATCTGATCCCCATATACTGCCTCCTTTAGCATACTGCTCAGGACTACTATAGTGGTGGAAAAAAACAAAAACATTTCCCTGAGAAAATGATCTAAACATAGCCCAACCTGCCCATTTACCGTCTTTTACAGCCTGTACTGCAAGTGGTTTGTAATAGTCTTTGTTAGCTTGAATAAAAGCATTCGTGTTCCCTTCAATCTCAATAACATGCATACGGATTAAATATGGATCTTCTTCTTGTGCTTGAGTACTTAAAAAAGGAATAATTAGTATAAGAATTAATAGTATTTTTTTCATATAATTTTAATTTATTTTGTTAAAAGTTAATTTTAAAAATCTGCTAATCTGACCATCATAGTAGTGTTTACTAACTTTCTAATCTTATCTACTTTAGCAGAATATTTAGCAAATAGTGGATCTGAAAACATCTTCTTAGTATTTGATAATGCTGTTTCAATATCTGGTGCACCTGTCCATACAAAATGAGAGTAATCAGCATTTTTTCCACTAATTGGAAAACCAACTCCATATGAGCTATTTAAACCAGATTTATTTGCCCAACTTTCAGAAAACTCAGCAAATTCCTTCACATATAATGAAGGGTTTGAGACTTCCATTTGGTATATGAAAAACACCTGATCTGGAGTCCAATCGTTTTTATACCAAATAGGAGTATTTAAAGCTTGATTAATAGGCTCTATATACTTATTTAATTTTTCACCAAAGACCTGAGCCACTAATGAACTATTCCAAGAAGAGCTAAAGCTAGCAAATGCAGCTTCATCTGGAAAACAAAATTGAACTGAATGAGTAGCCTCATTTGTTCCGTTAAATTGATATGCAAATAAAGATTTTGTTCCTTGAATGTTTTTGGCCCATTCAGTTTCCATCATTCCTTTTAAACTAGACACAACCATTTCTGGTTCATCTGTTTTAAAATCAAAAAAAGCACAGTATTGTGAATATGATAATGAAGAAATAAGGAGAGTAATAATTAAAAGAGTTTTTTTCATAATATTTATTTATAGTATTAGTTGATATTACAATAGTAGATAAAAAAAAAAGAAATATCCTGATCGGAATGTTATTAGAATGTTAAATTAATTTTTTTTATTAAAATCATAATTTGATAATAGAAAAAAAGAGGATTTCATAAAAAATAATATTAAAAATATCAAATTAATAATTTGGATTTTTTTAATTTAAGTAAGCTATTTAATTAAATATTTTTTGTTTTAAATTCGTAAAGTTTCAATTTAAAAATTATGAATAAAAAAGTATTGTTGACTGGAATTTCAGGTTATATTGGATTGCATTGCGCTAAAATTCTTTTAGAAAAAGGATATACAGTAGTTGGCACTGTTCGTAGTGCAAATAAAGAGGAGGAGGTAATTAAGACTCTTAATTCAAATTCTATTTCTATTGAGAATCTTTCTTTCACTCATTTGGATCTTAGTTCAGATAATGGATGGGATTCTGCGTTGTCCAATTGTGATTATGTTATGCACATCGCTTCTCCCTTTACTGTTGAAAATCCTAAAAATGAAGAGGATATGCTTGGTCCTGCTGTTGATGGAACTCTTAGGGTTTTGAAAGCTGCAAAAAAGAGTGGTATAAAACGAGTTGTTTTAACTAGCTCTACAGTAGCGATCATGGGGGGTAAAAAAACAGGGATACTTAAACCTGAGGACTGGACTGATTTAAATGCCAAAAATATAAGTACTTATTTTAAAAGCAAAACATTGGCAGAGCAAGCGGCATGGGATTTTATTAATAATCAATCAGGTGATCATTCTTTAGAATTAGTTAGTATAAATCCTGGGGGGGTTTTTGGGCCTCCACTTGGAAGAAATCTTTCGGGTGCTTCAATGTCGATGATTGTAAAAATTCTAGCTGGAAAAACTCCTATGGTACCAAACACATCCTTCCCAATGGTCGATGTACGTGATGTTGCCTATTTGCATGTGGCTGCCTTAACAGAACCCAAAGCAGCCAACCAACGTTTCATCGCAACTGAAAAAGTGGGTAGAAGTTTTCAGTCGATATGTCAATTACTCATTGACAATGGTTACAAAGGTCCAAGTACCAAATTAGCGCCAAATTTTATGTTAAAACTTTTATCCCTTTTTGATAGAGAAGCCAAAGGAATGTTAGCTATGCTGGGAATGAATTTAAGTGCGGATAACTCTAAAACAATGGAGGTGTTCGATTGGGAGCCTATTCCGTTTGAAAAAACTCTTTTAGAAACGGCAGTGGCAGTTAAAGAGATTACCTCATCTTGATTAAATAAAAATTCGTTTAAAATTATATTTTTATTAATTTTACATTATTGAAAAAAATCCTCTTTATTTCTTTTTTTACAGTTACTTACTGTTTAAATATATTTTCTCAAAAATCTAAAGATTCTCATGATCACAATCATGTAGGTTTACATCATTGGGAAATTCCTAGTAAAGATCCAGATAGAATTATACTAACCTTTAATGGAGATCCCTCATCGAAAAGAGCGGTAACATGGAGAACAGACTCCACAGTAAAGAAATCTGTGGCACAGATTGCCCTTGCGGGTGTTAATTCTAGGTTTTCCAAAAATGCAATAACCTACACTGCATCTACTGAGAAATTTGATGTAGGCCTTTATAAATCAAACAATTCTTATATGGTTAATTACCATAGTGTGATATTTGAAAAATTGAAACCAAACTCATTGTATGCCTATAGAGTTGGAGACGGAACCAATTGGTCTGAATGGATCCAATTTTTGACCGCTAATAATGATTACAGCCCTACTCAATTTGTTTACTTTGGAGACGCTCAAAATGATGTGTTAAGTCACTGGTCTAGGGTTATTAGAATGGCATATCAAACAGCTCCAAATGCATCTTTTGTTATTCATGCAGGAGATTTGGTAGATACTGCTCACAAAGACTATGAATGGGCACAATGGTTTAAGGCTGGAGGTTTTATTCACAGTCAATGGACAGCAATTCCTGTTGTTGGTAATCACGAATTTCAAAGAACTAAGCAATCAAGTCCTAAAAAGTTATCTATTCAGTGGAGGCCTCAATTTACATTACCTGTTGAGAAAAGTTTAAATTCCAAGCTTCATGAAACTGTTTTTACAGTTAATTACCAAGATGTGTTAATACTAGTTCTAAACTCTACAGATTTTCTTGAAAAACAAACTGAGTATATTAAGGATAAGCTCAGTAATAGTGATGCTAAGTGGAAAATTGTCACATGTCACCATTCTATATTTTCACCAGCTAAGGGTAGGGATTTTGAATATGCAAGAAAAAACTGGAAGCCATTATTTGATCAATATAGTGTTGATTTAGTGTTAAACGGTCATGACCATACATACGCTAGGGGACATGTTCCGGTTATAACAGCAGATCTTAATAAATCTTCAAATTTTAATACTTTATACGTAACCTCTGTAAGTGGACCAAAACAATACAAATTAGGTCTAGAGCAAATAAAAGGCTATAAAGCTGATGGATACCAGGCTGATAAATTAGGTGAACAAACACAATTCTTTCAAGTTATTTCTATTGAGAATGACCAATTAATTTATAAGGCTTATACAGTTTTAGGAGAGGAATATGATAAGGCAGTAATTACAAAAGATTTTTTAACTGGAACAAAAACTTTGAAATAATCCTTTTTTTCAAAATTACAATCCAGCTTAAGCATATCTTCATCTTTATAATCCAGCAACTATGTAATCTTTAATAAAGTCAGTGGATTAATACGTTTAGATAATTCTTGTAGATAAATTCTATATAGAACGTTTTAATGTATATTGCACGTATGAAAAAAATTATCATTTTATTTTTATTTTCAATTTTGTTTCAAAGTTGTTTCAGTTATAGAACTGTAGATTTTGAGGATATTGTAAGTGAAAAAAAACAAAAGTTTGAGGTCGCTAAGTTTGATAGAACAAATATTAAAGGACGATTAGTTTCTAAAAATGAAAACACTATGATTTTAGAAAATAATCAAGGCAATCAAACAATCCTTAAAGATGAAATTTACGAAGTTAAAGTTAGAAAATTCTCAATCTTAAAATTAGTTGCTGGAGCTGGTATTGCATATGTTACAGCCGCTATTGTAGCCATTGGTTTTCTTCTAGGCGCTTTTTAACCATAGGTAACCAAAATTAAAATAAGCCCTTTGTTTTGGAGAAACTACTCAATCTTGGACTTTGCAAGTAATCGTTTATAAAAAATAATTTTAATAGTCAGTAATGAAAAAATTAATTGTTTTTATTTTTGTGTTATCTCTTATTTCTTGCAGGAATGTAAATGATTATCAATTGTATGCTGACACTACTTTAGATACCCTTCAAAATTGGTATAATGTAGAAACTGGTTTGTATGAGACCACAAGTTGGTGGAACGCTGCTAATGCACTTACAGCAATCATTGATTATTCTAGAATAACTGGATCAAATGATTATTTAGATGTCATTGATAATTCCTTTGAAATATGTAAAGAATTTGAAGTTGAAATGCCAGATCCAACTAATAACTGGATATGTAAAAATTTTATTAATGATTATTATGATGATGAAGGTTGGTGGATTTTAGCTTGGATAAAAGCTTATGAGCTAACAAATAATAAAAAATACCTTAAAATGGCTCGAACTACATTCTCAGATATGGCTTTGGGATGGGACAATATATGCGAAGGTGGAATATATTGGAAAAAACCCAACATTGGAAAGTCTGCTGTACAAAATGAGTTGTTTTTGCTAGCAGCAATAAGATTACACCAAAAGGGCGAGGGGCAAGTTCTTGGAAAAAGCTATATGGACTGGGCTGAACTTACATATAGTTGGTTTATTAATTCTGGAATGATCAATGAAAAATACCTTATAGAAAATGGTTTAGATAGTAATTGTCAACTTAATAAAGGTAATTATTATACCTATAACCAAGGTATAATTTTAAGTGGATTAGCTGAATTATATAAGGTTAAAAATGATAAATCGTTTTTAGAGTTAGCACATAAAATTGCAAATGCTACTTTGATAAATTTAATATACGAAAATGGGATTTTAAAAGACCCAAAAGAACCGGATCTTAATGGAGACGCTTCTCAGTTTAAGGGAATATTTATGAGAAACCTAGGATTTTTGTATTCAATATCTCCTAAAGAAGAATATAAAGCATTTATATTAAAAAATGCTAATTCTATTTGGTCAACTGCTAGAAACAAATCAACAAATGAAATAGGAGTTGTTTGGAGCAGACACCCTTTAAAAGCGGATGCTTCACGTCAAAGTTCAGCTCTGGATGCTTTCAATGCAGCAATGATTGTAACAAAATAATAATTTTGACTTTTTTTTAGCTTATTAATAATTAAAATCAGCTTTAAAAGTTTTTCTATTAGGATTGTTCTAAGAATCAATTTAAATTTAAGAATATGAAAAAACTCTTAACTCTATTCCTGTTTGTTTTATTTTTTTCATGTGAGACAAAAAATAATTTAACTGTTTGGTTGAGTGATGAACCTTTTTTTGATTCTCAGAAACTTTTTTCAAGTGAAAGATTTCCAAATTTAGTTATTACAAACAATGGAACTCTTATAGCTACATGGGGCTCTAGTAAAGTAATAGCAAAACGAAGTATTGATGGCGGAAAATCATGGGGAAATGAGATAGTTATAGCTGATCCTGGTTTTCATGGAGGAGGAACACTAGTTGATGATATTACTGGAAATATATTTGTTTTTGTTGAGGAGGGTCATCCTGTTAGTCCAATTCAGATCTATGTAAGTGAAGATGATGGTAGATCCTGGGAAAAACATCAAACAATAATTGATCAAGATATCAATGGTAATTTAGCATCAATGCATATGAACGAACATGGTATGACTCTAAAAAAAGGAATATATGAAGGTCGTTTAATTAGACCAGCTAGATATTATGGAAATAATAATAGTAAGGAAGAATATCCTAATCATTATTCGAATTCAATATATAGTGATGACAGAGGAAAATCTTGGAAAACTAGTTCGCCATTTCCTGCGTTTGGGACAGGTGAAGCAGCTTTGGAAGAACTTTCAAATGGAATAATATATTATAATTCAAGAAGACATTATTCAAATGATGGTTTAAATCCTAAAATGAGACATATCGCTTTTAGTTACGATGGAGGTGAAACTTGGGAAGATTTATCGGTTTCAAATGTTCTTCCTGATGGTGCACAATTTAGAGATTATGGACTAATGGGTGGTCTAACCAGAATTCCTTTAGAAAATAAGGATATATTATTATTTAGTAATATTATATCTTCCAAAAAAGAAGACGGGAGAACTAACGGATATGTATGGGTTAGTTTAGATGGAGGTAAATCTTGGCCTTTAAAAAGGTCAGTTGACAAGGGAAGTTTTGCTTATTCTTCAATGATAGCTGGTAGAACTGGGACTATTAATGAAGGAATGATTTTTTTACTATATGAGAGTAATGGTGGCGCTAAATTAGCACGATTTAATTTGCAATGGTTATTTAATGATATTGATATTAGAGATTATTTAAAATTTTAATTAATACTTTACAAATTTAACAGTACTATTATATATTGCAGACAGCCAAAATTAATAAACTATGCAACTAAATTATTTTAAAGAGATACAATTAGTAAATAAAAAAACATTTATATCAGAATGTTTCTTTATATTTAGTCATATTAATTAAAAATTAAAACATGAAAAAATTATTAACTATTGTAATTATGCTTTTTGTAGGAGTTTCATTTTCACAAAAAAAAGCAAATGGTAAAATTTATATTGAACACCCTGCTTTGGAAATTGTTAAAAAATTTGATAAAGCATTCGTTAAAGGAGATTTAGAAACTATTAAAAGTCTTGTAGCAGATAACTTTTCCTGGAGACATGGTTCAATGAGAGGAAAAGCAGGAACTTTACAGCAATTATTGTCACGCTCTAATTATCTGAGTAAAAATATTGTAAATTTTGAAATTATTCACAGAGGATCAGCCTACCCTGATGTTTTTGAATACAAGGAAGACAACTCTGTAGATGTAAAGACATACGCTTGGTTGATGGGTTATGACAAAAACACTGGAGTTGAGTTAAATATGCCTAGAAACGCTAACTTTAGAATGACTACAGATGGTAAAAAAATTGCCTGGATGTCTGTTTTAGATGACCGACTCCTGTGGAGTAAAGCATATAGTGCTTATGAAACAAAAAAGAATGGAGTAATTTACAAAGATCATCCATATGTTTCTAAGGTAAGGCTTTTAATGCAAGCATATCAGGAAATGGATTTTGAAAAAGCGAGAAGTCTATACAATGAATCTACTCGATTTTATGATGTAATGAACTCAGGAATAGATGAGTTTAAATCATTAGAAGAAGAGTTTTCTGGTATCGGTGAATATATGAGCACCTACGAAATTGTTGATATACGTGAAAGTGGATTTCCTGATGCATTGGATTATGAGGGTAATGGTGCAGTAGTGATTTCTTGGTGGGTTTTTACCTTTAAAAATAAAAAATCTGGAAATGTTGCAAGAATAATGCAACATTTGCAACACTCGTTTAATGAGAAAGGAGATATAATTAGAGAAGACTATTATTTTAACCCAGCTCTATTACCAAAATAATTTTTCTAAAATTTATATTTTAAAACCCTTGTAAATTAATTACTTACAAGGGTTTTTTTAGAAAAAAAGACTTGAATTGAACAACAAAAAAATATACTTGAATATTTTTTAATTTTAATATGAGATCACGAATTAAACCTACCAAAAGATCTGAAAGAATTCAATCATTAGATATCCTAAGAGGATTTGCTGTTTTAGGAATCTTAATTATGAACATACAAAGTTTTTCAATGCCTGGTTCAGCTTACTCTAATCCATTAGCTTATGGAGATCTAACAGGAATTAATAAATTAGTTTGGATAGTTAGCCATATTTTAGCTGATCAGAAGTTTATGAATATCTTTTCTATTCTATATGGTGCAGGTATCATTTTAGTAACTTCCCGAGCTGAATTAAAAACTGGCAAATCTATTGGACTTCATTACAGAAGAACCTTTTGGTTATTAATCTTAGGACTTATTCACGCTCACTTAATTTGGTACGGAGATATTCTGGTAGCTTATTCAATATCTGCTTTAATACTTTTTCCTTTACGAAAATTGAGACCTTCAGTTCAGTTTATAATAGGAGTCTTTCTTTTTAGCATACATTCAATAATATATTTATTTTTTGGAAACACAATTAATTACTGGCCTTCTGAGTCAATTTCTGAAACGGCACAATCTTGGGCACCTACAATTGAAAGAATAAACTATGAAATTGAGATGATAACAGGTACTTTATCACAACAAGTTCAACATAATTCAGCTGTTGCTACATATTTGGAGACCAATTATTTCATTTCATTGTATGGGTTTTGGCGTGTTAGTGGACTTATGCTGATTGGGATGTCATTATATAAGTGTGGTTTTTTAATTGCTAACAAGTCCAATGCTTATTATAAAAAGGTTACATTAATTGTATTACCAACAGGTTTTATAATTGTAATTATAGGTGTGATTAAAAACTTTAATGCTGATTGGAATTGGACATATTCAATGTTCTTAGGTTCACAATTTAATTACTGGGGAAGCTTACTAATTAGCATTGGATATATTTCATTAATAATGTTATTTTCAAAATATTCTTATTTAAATTCTTTTAAAAAAAGACTAGCCAGTATTGGACAAATGGCTTTAACCAACTATATTGTTCAATCTGTTATCTCAGTATTGATTTTCTTTGGGGTTGGTTTTAGTTTATTTGGACAAGTGGATAGATGGATTCAAGTATTAATTGTTTTAGCTATTTGGTTTTTACAACTTTTATGGTCTAAGCCTTGGTTGAATCGTTATCGTTATGGTCCATTAGAATGGTTGTGGAGATCACTTTCATATGGAAAAATACAAGCCTTAATTAATAAATAAATTATTTAAGAATTTGAAAAAACTAATTCTACTATTATGAAACTAAAAGATTAAATATTTAATTAAAAGAGAAATTTCAAATGCTTTTCAAATACCAAGCGAACAACTAGTCAAAAGTAGTAAAGGCAACGATTCAGGGAGCCATAAAAATAAACCCTTGTAAATCAATGATTTACAAGGGTTTTTGCGGAGAGACGGGGACTCGAACCCCGGCGACAGTTACCCGTCGACAGATTAGCAATCTGCTCCATTACCACTCTGGCACCTCTCCAATATTCATTTAAATTAAATGAGCGAGCAAATTTAACTTTTCCAAGTCAATTCGACAAGATTTAAAATAAAAATTACAGATTCTTAGTTAATTCCTTTACGATTCTATTTTCAGAAAAGAATTCTTTACCAATAACCTTTAGTGCCGTATAGGTTGGAATAGCAGCTATCATCCCAAGTGGACCAAATAATAACCCTCCCGTTATGATAATTAAAAAAATTTCTAAAGGATGAGATTTTACGCTGTTTGAAAATATGTAGGGTTGGCTAAAAAAGTTGTCGATTAATTGTCCAAAAATAAAACCGATTGAAACGTAAATAGCCTTAGGAAGAATTACACTACTAAAATCAGCCCCTATATGACTAGACATTGTGAGAAGGATCATTAATATTCCACCAACCACAGGCCCAACAAATGGAATTAAGTTGAGTAGAGAGCATAAAAATGCAATTACAAAGGCATTTGGAGTTCCAATAATTAGAAGAATAATAGTATAAATAACAAACAAGATAAAAATTTGTAAAATTAGGCCCCCAAAATATCTGGAAAGAAGCAACTTGATTGATTCAAAAGATTTTCCGAATTTTTTACTGGATTTTTTAGGAATCATGACATACAAGGTTCTTTCTAAAATCATAGCGTCTTTTAATAAAAAGAATGAAATAAACATTATTGATAAAATACCAATGGTTAAATTTCCAAGAGTCTTTCCAAGAGAGTTTAGAATTTCTGGAACAAATCCAAAATCCATATTACTTAGCCAGTCCATATTAAAAATAGTATTGTTTAAATCTATATTAAACCGATTTAAATAAGTGGACGTCTCAGCATAAAGAAACTTAATATTTCCTTGAAATGAGTCAATATCTAGAAGAGAAAGATTTTTACCTTGTTCAATTACAAGTGGAATAAAAAGGGAAATAATTCCAATAATAACGGCAAGAAAAAAAAACATCGTGAAAATTGAAGCTGTTGTGTTTTTTAATTTTAATCTGTTATTTAAGAAAATAACAATTGGTCTACCTATAAGAGAAATTATACCAGCTATTATTAAATAACCTACAAGAACTTTAATCTCAAATAAAAGATATAGAGTTAATAAAACACCTGTAATAACAAGAAGTGAATGTAGTATTCCTTTAGAAATTTCATTTTTTGACATATTCAAATATATTATAAATTGGCGATAGAAAAAGTATGACATGCTACAATTCCCGCTGTTTCAGCCCTTAATCTGGTATCTCCCAAACTTACATTTTTAAATTTTTTTGAACTACATAGTTCAACTTCCTTATCTGTAAAATCACCTTCAGGACCAATTAAAATTAAATAGGATGACTTAGGTTTAATGGATTTTATTAGTAGACTCTTAGCTGAATCATTACAATGAGCAATAAACAAGTCTTCATTTGTTTTTGTTTTAATAAAATCTTTCAAGCTAGTAACAGAGTTTAATTTTGGTAAATGTGTTTTTAAAGATTGTTTCATTGAAGAGACCAATATTTTTTTAAAACGATTTTCATTTATATATTTCTTTTCAGTTCTGTCACATATAAGTGGGGTGATTTCTGAGATTCCAATTTCACTAGCTTTTTCTAGAAACCATTCAAATCTCTCACTTGATTTCAATAAAGAAATTCCAATATGAAGGGAGTAGGGTAAAGGATTTTTTTTAATGATTTCTTTGATACTTACCTGGCAATTATTTTTTGAAATTGATGATATAGTTCCTTTGAAAAAAATATTTTTTCCATTGGTAATATTAATATCATCTCCGATTTCTTTTCTTAAAACTTTAAATATATGTTTGCTTTCATCTTTATTAAAATCAGCTGTTTTGTTATTTAACGTTAAATCAGGTAAAAAAAATAGTTGCATATTAAATTTGATATCTTGATTTTGCTCCTTCTTCTAAATTAGAGAAGTCTCTATTATTATATTTTAAATAACCTACCATTGCAATCATTGCAGCATTATCAGTGGTGTATTCGAACTTGGGAAAAAAAGCTTTAAAGCTATTTTTATCACTTTTAAATTTTTTAATTATCGCGGAATTACAGGAAACACCCCCACCAAATACAACATTATTAATTTTAGTTAGTTTAATGGCATTAGTGATTTTCTCAAAAAGGATATCTACAATGGTTTTTTGTAGAGAGGCACAAAGATTATTAAGTTCATTAGAGATAAAATCTTTATTTGATTTACTTTCTTTTTCAATAAATCTAAGAAAGCCCGTTTTTAATCCACTAAAACTAAAACTAAGATCTCCAACCTTTGGTTTTGTAAATTTAAATTTCAAAGGGTCACCTAATTTTGAATTTTTATCAATTATTGGTCCAGCAGGGTAGGGTAATCCCATCATTTTACCACATTTGTCAAAAGTTTCTCCTATCGCATCGTCTAATGTTTCGCCAATAACTTCCATATCAAAGTAATCCCTTACCATTACAATTTGAGTATGCCCTCCAGAAATAGTAACTCCGATGAATGGAAATGTTGGCTTTTCTAAATTACAATCTTCAATAAAATGTGCTAAAAGGTGGGCCTGCATGTGATTCACCTCAATAATTGGTATTCCCAGTCCTAGTGACAAAGACTTTGAAAATGATGATCCAATTAAAAGAGACCCTAATAATCCAGGGCCTCTTGTGTAAGCTATAGCATTTAATTGATTTTTGTCGATATTTGCTATTGAAATTGCCTGGTTGACCACAGGAATTATATTTTGTTGATGAGCTCTCGAAGCTAACTCTGGAACAACTCCTCCGTAGGATTTGTGAATTTCTTGATTAGCTACAAGATTGGACAATACTTTACCATCACATAAAACAGATGCTGAAGTGTCATCGCAAGAAGATTCGATTCCTAAAATGTAGGTAGGCACAATATTTGTTTAATAACAAAGATAATACATATAAATATCAAAAAGTTTATTAAAAAATATCGATTTATTATTATTGCTTTTTTTGCTTTATCAATAGTTTTTATCTCAATAACAACCATTCCTAGTGTTCAAACTTATTTTGCACAAAAAATTGCAGATCAATTTAATAAACAATATGGAACAGAATTACAGATAAAAACTGCAGAACTTAATTTTGATGGAAAGATTGATTTAAATAATTTTTTGATTAAAGATCATAAAAATGACACATTAATCTTTTTTAAGAGTTTGTATTTAAGTCCTATGAGCTTAAAAAAAATGATGTCTAATGATTTTAATTTTAAATCGATTGATTTTGAGGGTCTTAAGCTAAATGTTTTTAAATATTTAAATGATGGAGAAACCAATCTACAAATTTTCCTAAATAAGTTAAAAGTTGAGAAAAACAATTCATTGTCAGAATCAGAATCAAATTTAATTATTAGAAAAATTAATGGACTTAATTCAGAATTAAGTTTTAAGGATTACAATTCATTTGGAAATAATTTTAAACTTCTTGACTTAGATTTAAATTTATCAAACATCAATATTATAGATGACCAAATAGATCTTGATATTGGTTCAATTGCTTTTAAAAATGAATTAGGATTTAGTTTAAAGCATTTTTCTTCTCGTGTATCTTTAAGTAAGGATTCTTTTAATTTAAATGAATTAATAATAAAATATGGAACTTCAAATTTAGAAGGTGATTTATATTTTGATTTATCAAGAATAGATGTTTTTAATATAGTTAATAAAGATGATCTTGATTCTATTTTTGTAGATTTTAAATTTAAAAACTCGAATATTTTTCCATCAGATTTCCATTCTTTATATAAAAAAATAGATAAAAATTATTCTAATTCATTGTCTTTTGAATCTCATATTAAAGGATTTAGAAATGATTTTTTTATTGAAAACACGGTGTTTTCAAACGAAAATAATTTAATAAAATTTGATTCTAAATTTTCTAATTTGTTTAGTGATAAAAACGATTATTTATTAGACTTTGATTTTAAAAACATAAACACTTCATCTCAGGAAATTAACTCTGTAATTCCAGAAATTTTTGGAACTATTATCCCTTCATCAATCAAAGGTTTAGGTGAATTTAAATTTGATGGATTTATTACCATTAACTCTAATCAAGTTGAATCTGATTTTAATTTGAGTATACAGAAAGGAGTTGTCAATGCTTCATTAAACATTTCTGATTTATCAAACATTGACAACGCAATTTATAACGGATATATCAAAGGAAAAAATATTGATGTTTCTAAATTCATAAATTTTAAGGCAATTGGAAATTCAAATTTTGAATTTAATATTTTAGGAAGAGGATTTACCTCTAAATATTTAAATTCTAAGGTTACTGGTAAAATAGATCAGATTTCATTTAATAACAAAATTTTAAATGAACTAGATATTTTCGGACAAGTAAAAGATCAAGTTTTTGATGGAAAATTATCTTTGAATGATCCTGATTTAAATTTAGAGTTTAATGGCTTAATAGACTTCAGTGACGATTTAATAGATTTTGATTTCAACTCCTCTATAGATTATGCTAATCTTTTCAATTTAGGATTTAATGATAGTAGTGAAATCAGTGGCGATATTATTGTTAAGTTGAGAGGGAATAATATAGACGATCTCATAGGAGATTTTACATTAAAAAAAATTAAACTCAAAAATATAAATGGAGATGTTGAATTTCAAGATCTATATGCACAACTAAGAAAAAATGAAGGAAAGAGAATAATTAATGTTAGTTCCGAAGATATTGTAAGTGGAATATTAATTGGAGAGTATGATTTTACAAACCTTAAATCATCAATATTAAATAACTTAGGTTCACATTATTCAAATTATACTTTAATAAAACCTTTCAAGTCTCAAAACATTTCTTTTAACCTAAATTTCAAACCTAAGTTTTTAAAGATTATTAACAACAACCTGTCAATTGATGAAAATACTTTTTTCTCAGGCAGGTTTGAATCAAATGGTGATTATGACATTAAATTAGAATCTTCTTTTGTAAATTTTAAAGACATATATATTACAAATTTAAATTTAGATCTTAATAATAATTTTGGTTCTATTAAAGTAGATGAAATTAATTCTAAACTAATCAGTGGAAAGGATTTTGAATTATTTACAAACTTTGAGAATGATTCGTTATCAGTAAATTCTAGTTATAAAACTTCAAAAAAAGAATTAAATAAAATTAGTTTTTCTCATACAATTGATTCAAATAATAAGTCTGTGATTTCCTTTTTCGATATGGAGTTAGTGATAAATGATCAAAAATGGTTAATTGAAAAAAATAATGAAACTGAATTACCTGTTTTATCTTTTTCTAGAAGTGAAAAAGATTTTAGTTTGATTAATGCCAATTTTATAAGTGGTGATCAAAATCTAGATATTAATATCTCGGAAGACTTAAAGAACTCTGATTACACATTAAACTTTCAGAACGTTAGTTTAGAAAACTTTACTTCAAATAAGAATAAAATTTTCTTTCAGGCACTAGTCAATGGAAAAGTCGATTTAATAAAAAATAACAACGAATACATGGGTTCTTCTTCACTGAAAATAGATGGACTCAAAGCGAATAATAGCTTATTGGGATCTGCAAATTTAAATATTAATGCAAGTAAAGATCTTAAAAGTTTTGTAATGTCTTTCGATATTGCTAATGAATCTGAAAAAATATTAAATTTAAATGGAAACTTTAGTATTGAAAAGGATTTTTATCCAATTGACATGGAATTAACTATGAGTAATTTTGATATAATGCCCTTTTCAAAAATTGGAGACAATGTTATAACTGACTTTAAAGGTTTTTTTAATTCAAAAATTTTAATTTCAGGAAATTCAATGACACCAGTATTTACGGGAAAAATTGAAACAGAGGATGTTGAGTTTTTAATTCCTTATTTAAATGTTAATTATCAACTTATTAATGATCCTAAATTTTATTTAGTAAATCAAACATTTGAATTGAAGGATTTTAATCTTTATAATTCGATAACAAAATCAATTGGTTCTTTAAATGGAAAAATTAATCACAATAAGTTTAAAGATTGGTTTTTAGATTTAAATATTGATACCGATAATTTATTGATTTTAGATACAAATTCTGAAAATGATGCTGTGTATTATGGAAAAGGATTTTTAAAAGGGCAAGCAAATATAATAGGTCCTGGTGAAGATTTATTTATAGATGTCAAGGGTTCTACTAATGAAGGGACTGCTCTTACTATTCCAATAAAAAAATCTAAAAATATTGGAGATCTTTCCTATTTGAATTTTACAAATAATGATGAAGAAACAGAAGATTTGAATTTTAAGAGAAATGGTCTTAAAGTTAATTTAGATTTAGAATTTACTAAAAATGCTAATATTGAGGTTATTTTGGACCCTGATTCTGGTTCTAAGCTTGTTTCAAATGGGAATGGTAATTTAAATTTTAAAATAAATACTTTGGGTAATTTTAACATTTTTGGTGATTACTCAGTTGATTCTGGATCATATTTTTATAAAACTTTAGGAATTGTTGATAGAGAGTTTATTCTAAAAAAAGGATCTTCAATAGTTTGGAATGGAAACCCATACACGGCTGATTTAAATATTAACGCAAATTATGAGGTTCCTGGTGGGGCTAACCCTGCTATTTTGATTCAAAACACTAATTTTAACAGGAAAATACCTACTAATATAGATGTGAAGTTAACTGGAAATTTAATTGAAATGAATACTCCTGATTTTAGTATTAATTTTCCAAATACTAGTGGGCCAATTAAATCTGAAATAGAGTATTATCTAGTGGATGAGGAGAAGAAGCAGAAACAAGCTATTTCTTTATTGTACCAAAGTACATTTATTGACGAAATATCACTTTCTTCCGTATCCTCACAAGCAATTACCAATAATTTATTTCAAAAAGCTTCTGGAATTATTGATGATATCTTTACTAATTCAGATGATAAAATGAATGTAGGAATCAATTACTTAAAAGGCGACAAAAATGCAGCGTCGTCCTTACTAAACAGAGATAGATTAGGATTAACCTTAAAAACAGAAATTAGTGATAAAATTTTAATTAATGGAAAGATTGGAGTTCCTGTTGGAGGTGTTGAAGAAAATGTTATAATAGGTGATGTTCAAATAGAATTTCTTTTAAATGAAGAAGGTAGTTTTAAAGCTCGATTTTTTAATAAAGAAAATGAATACCAATATTTTGCTAATGACATTGGCTATACTCAGGGAATGGGAATTTCCTATGAACTAGATTTTGATTCATTTAAGGAATTATTTAAAAAAAATAAGGATAAAAATTCTCAAAAAAATACAAAATAATTTTCTAGTTAATTATCATTGAATTCTTTTAAAATAATCATTTTAATAATTTGTTTGTAATTTTGTTATTTAAATAATTATATGAAAATGAAAAAAATAGCAGTTTTAACCTCTGGAGGAGATTCACCAGGAATGAACACAGCCTTAAGAGCTGTAGTTAGAACTTGTGCATACAATAATATCGAATGCATTGGAGTCTTTAGGGGGTTTCAAGGCTTAATAAATGATGAGATTAAGGTCTTAAATACAAGAAGTGTAAGAGGAATAATTAATAGGGGAGGAACTATGTTATATTCTGCTAGATCTAAAGAATTTAGATCTAAGGAAGGAAGAATCAAAGCATTTGAGAATATAAAAAAACATAACATAGATGCCCTAGTGATAATTGGAGGTGATGGTTCTTTCACTGGAGGAATGATTTTTCAAAAAGAATTTAATATTCCAGTTATTGGTATACCAGGAACTATTGACAATGATCTTTTTGGTACTACTCATACTCTTGGATATGATACAGCTTTAAATACTGTTATGGAGGCCATTGATAAAATTAGAGATACCGCAATTTCTCATGACAGACTTTTCTTTGTTGAAGTTATGGGTCGTGATGCTGGACATATAGCTTTAAATTCTGGAATAGCGATTGGTGCTCAAGAAATTCTAATTCCTGAACAAAATAAAGGGATCGAAGAATTGATATTATCATTAAGGAAAAGTAAAAAAGCAGGTAAAACATCCAGTATTGTTGTTGTAGCTGAAGGTGATAAAACAGGAAGTAATGTCTTTGAATTAGCTAAAAGCGTTGAACAAAAATTTCCAGATTACGAAATTAAAGTTTCCGTATTAGGACATATGCAAAGGGGAGGTTCTCCGTCATGTTTTGATCGAGTTTTAGCAACTAGGATGGGTGTGAAAGCTGTTGAATCTCTTTTAGATGGGGATTTTTCTAAAATGGTTGGTGTTGATCAAGGAAAAATTACTTTGACTCCACTCAAATCAGCTCTTAAGGGAAAATCAAAAATTAATTCTGAGCTTTTAAGAGTTTCTGAGATAATGAACACATAAGGATTAATATATTCGTATTATTTCCATTTAATTTTATTAAATCCTTATTAATGCTTAAAAAATGTCTCAAAAAACCTCTTAATCAATAAATTTTTTTAAGTTTGATCGCTAAAATAAATTATAATAAAAATGTCAAAAATTAAAATTGGAATAAACGGGTTTGGAAGAATAGGAAGAATGGTTTTTCGTGCATCTTTGAATAGAGATGATGTTCAGGTAGTTGGTATTAATGACCTGTTAGATGTTGAGCATTTAGCTTATCTATTAAAGTATGATTCTGTTCATGGAACTTGTAATGCAAATGTTGAAATAAGCAATGGCCATTTAGTTGTGGACGGAAATAAAATAAGAATTTCCGCAGAAAGAGACCCTAAACAAATTGGTTGGAATTCTATTGGAGTTGATGTCGCTCTTGAGTGTACAGGAATATTTACTTCTTTAGAAAAAGCTCAATCCCATATCGATGGTGGTGCTAAAAAAGTTGTTATTTCTGCTCCTTCACCAGATGCACCAATGTTTGTTATGGGTGTAAATCACAAGGAGGTGAAAACTGATCAAACCATAGTATCAAATGCTTCTTGTACAACAAATTGTTTAGCCCCTCTTGCTAAAGTTTTAAACGATAAATTTGGAATTGCTGAAGCTCTTATGACCACTGTTCATGCAACTACTGCTACCCAATTTACAGTGGACGGACCATCTAAGAAAGACTATAGAGGAGGAAGAAGTGCTCTTGTTAATATTATGCCAGCATCAACAGGTGCTGCTAAAGCCGTTACAAAAGTAATACCAAGCCTAGTTGGTAAAATCACTGGTATGGCATTTAGAGTTCCAACAGCTAATGTTTCTGTTGTTGATTTAACTGTAAAATTAAATTCCAAAACAAGTTATAGTGAAGTTATGAATGAACTTAAGCGTGCTTCTGAAAACGAATTGAAAGGAATACTTGGTTTTACAGAAGATTTAGTTGTTTCTCAAGATTTTATTGGAGATGCAAGAACATCTATAGTTGATGCTAACGCAGGAATTCAATTAAATGATACTTTTTTTAAAATAATTTCATGGTATGATAACGAAGCTGGTTATTCTAATAAGCTTATTGACCTAGCATCTCATGTTAATTCTTTATAAAATTTAATTAAATATATTTAATGAAACTTATAGTTGATAGCGGTTCTACAAAAACTGATTGGATAGCAATCGACAACAACGGTAAAAAACTGTTTGAAACACAAACCTTAGGTTTAAATCCTCAGGTTCTTTCTGAATATATACTAGAGGAAAGAATTATAAATAATTATGAAATTTATCAATCTAGAAAAAAAATATCTGAACTTTTTTTCTACGGAGCAGGATGTGGTACAGAGCCTCCTAAAAATTTAATAAAAAAAGTTTTTAAACCAATATTTGAAAATGCTAATATTTTAATTAAAGAAGACACCTACGCAGCTATTTACTCTTGTTGTAGTCCGGGAGATAAAGCAATAGTATCAATTCTAGGTACAGGTTCAAATTGTAGCTATTTTGATGGAAAAAATGTTCATCAAAAAATCACTTCTCTTGGATATATATTAATGGATGACGCAAGTGGAAATTATTTTGGAAGACAACTATTGAGAGATTGCTATTTTAATAAGATGCCTTTAAATTTACAAGAAAAGTTTAAAAAAGAATTTGAATTAGAAGCTGAACTAATCAAGGATCATTTATATAAAAAGCCTAATCCTAATACATACTTGGCTAAATTTGCCAAATTTTTAGTTCAAAATAAAGATTTAAAATATTCTAAAAAACTTATTAAAAAAGGTTTTAATTTATTTATAAAAAATCAAATTCGTCAATTTGATAATCATTTTGAAGTGCCATTACATTTTGTAGGATCAATTGGTTATTACTTACAAGACGATTTAAAAAAATCCTTAGATTCAAAAGGACTTCAGTGTGGTAAGATTTTAAAAAAACCTATTGATGGTCTTGTGGCTTATCATCAATCTATTATTTAGTCTAATTTTTTTGCAATAACAGATATTTCCACATTTGCTCCAAGTGGTAATGCAGAAACCTCTACTGTTTCTCTAGCTGGTGCAGTTGATTCGTTAAAAAACTTTCCGTATGATTTGTTTACTTTGCTAAAGTTTTGCATGTCTGTAATGAAAATAGTTGTTTTGATTACATTTTCAAATGTAAAATCTACTTCATTTAAAATAGCTTTGATGTTTTCCATGACTTTTTCAGTCTCCTGTTCAATAGTTCCAATTATCATCTTTTTTGTTGTTACATCCATGGCTATTTGACCAGACATATATAAAGTTCCATCTGTTAATATCGCTTGATTGTAAGGTCCTACTGGGGCAGGTGCGTCGGATGTTGTTATAATTTTTTTCATATTATTTTGAGAATATGTGTTAATACTAAAAAAGGTTAAAACTAAATATAAATAAAATTTCATATTATAATCTTTTATCTGGTATTCTTCTTTTGTCATATTTTAAATCACTTAATAAATCAGATTTAATTCCTATAAAAAAGTACCAAGAAGCTCTGTTGCTAAATGGTACCCAGTTAAAATTCATTTTCCAACTATCTAAATCTCTTTCAAATCTAAGTTGTGTGTAGGTAAATCCTGTATTTTTAAAATCATATCCAGAAGATCCCCCAATTTTCCATTTTTTAGATAAGGAGACATTTCCAGAAAACATCAATGAATTATTAGATATTTGTTTTTGTCCTTTGTTATTGTTGTATGTGAGTGTATGAGCAAATCTAATATCCCAAGGCATTTTATTGTTGTAAAATTTAGAATCCGAAACTTCATCCTCCTCATTAACATCCTCCTCTTGATCATCAAATGAACTGTCAGCAAAATCATCTGCTCTACCAAACAAATCATCATCTCTTCCACCACTTCTAGAATTATCACTTTGATTTGATTTTTTATTTTTAGAGTTTTTACTTTTAAATGAAAAACCCATATTAATATTAGCACTTGTCATTCTAAAGCCTCCACTGTGAAATTTATTAATTCTAATGCCTTCTTCATTTAATGCATAAGGATCAAAAGTAGCTCCAATATTAATGTTTAATTTATCTTCAAATAAATTTGTTCCAGTTGTCATTCTAACAGGACTCCATTTTAATGAATCTGCAGCAATATTATAGCTGGTGCTAAAATTTAAATTATTTAATAATTTAATTTTTTTTGGTTCTATTACTAGACTGTCTTGATCTCTTATTTTAGCTTCTAAAACATTGCTGACAGAAAAACCTAGGTTACTTGAAAAGTTATTTCCAGGAACTCCAAAAAACCCACCCTCAAAACGTGAATACTCTCTCGTATTCCCATCGGCATCTATAATATATTCATCATAATATTTTTCAAAACTAGGATTAATACCATAACTTACTGACGGTCTAATAACGTGCCTAATTGATTGAAATTTCTTACCCTCTTTAAAATTAAATATTCCGTATATGGTGGTTCCAATATTTGCATTAAAATTATACTTACTAAACCTATCAAAACCTTTGATAGTATCTTTCTTTCCAATTGTTTGATTTATTAAATCGAAATCATTTTTTTTAATAGTTTGTCCTGTCCAAACTTCTTCAAATCTTCCACCTACACTAATACTTAAATGTTTTAAGACTTTGAAATTTGTGCTTATTGGTATAGAATGTTTCATTCCGTATATAGCATCATCAAACATTTCTTTTTTTAAGAATAATGAGTCACTAGTCTGTATTCTGTTTTCTCCTCTCAAAGAATATTGAAGATTTATATTTTTTAAAAAACCTTTTTTCTGACCATTTCTTTTTACAAAAGGATATATTCTTTCCATACTGGCATTTAAAGTTGGAAGACTCAAGTTGACCGTTTTAGTCCTTGTATTTTGTGAGTGAGATGCTGTCAAAGACATATTAACAGAGGGGTACCCTCTAAATGTTTTAGAATACGATACAGAGGAATTCATAGTATTGTTTAAGAAATTTGGAGTATTAAGTTGATTTACGGATTCTCTAAAATAATTACTACTTCCAAGGTTAACTGATGCTGAGAATCTACTATTAGGATTGGATTTAGAATCTTGACTATGTGTCCATCTAAAATTATAAATATTACTTTTAGAGTAACCAGGTAAACCTCTTTCCCCATCAATCAAGTTTTCAAATCTTGCACTCAAAGAACCACTATATCTATACCTTTTTCTATAATTGGATTCATTTCTAAAACCATAGCTCCCATTGGTGTAGTAATCGCCTAACAGGGTTATATCAAAATAATCATTGAACGCAAAATAATACCCTCCATTTTGGAAAAAATATCCTCTGCTATTATTTTGACCAATACTTGGAAAAATAAAACCTGTTTTTCTGTTTTGTGTTAAAGGGAAATAAGCAAAAGGCAAAAATACTGGAGTAGGAACATCAGCAATGTAAAGATTACTTAATCCAGCAATAATTTTATTTTTAGGAATAAATTTTCCTTTCCTTACTCTAATGTAATATTCTGGGTTTTCAGCATTTTTTGATGTAGTTACCTTAGCATCTTTAATAAAATAAACCGAGTCGTTTTCCTTCTTAGTTGCAAGAGCTAATACATTCATTCCACTTTGTTCACTTTTAGAGTTCCATATTATAGCTTTTTTTGTATCAAAGTTAAATCTTAAAGAATCCGGGTTTACTTCGTCTCCAGCTTGCTTAAAAAAAGGAGGTTGAGTTAATTGGCCTGATGAATCTTTAATTCTACCTGCTGCAACTTCATTTTTATTGTAATCCAGTACAATAATCCCTGCCTTTAGCTCGGTGTCTTGATAATATAATTCAGCTTTGTCGTACAAATACAACTTCCCTTTTTCCTTATCAATTTTAATGTAACCTTTTGCATTTCTAGTGATCTTTCCAAGTAAAAGAGGTTTTTTAATTATAGTATCATTTTTTGATATAGAATCATTTTCCTTAATATCTTGTGAATAATTTATTTTAATTCCACAAAATAATAGGCAAATAAAAATTAATTTAATGAATTGAGATTTATATAATTTTTTTGTTTGCAAGAACAATGATATTTAAAGGTAAAATTACATATAATTTTGAAAGATAATTTTTTATGAAAGAGAACCTTAATCATCTTTTAAAATATTTTTCAACTTTATTTATAATTATTTGTTGTAATGTTCTTTTTTCTCAATCCAGTAGCGATGTTTTTACTGTTGTTTTAGATGCTGGTCATGGGGGAAAAGATCCTGGTAACAGAGGAAATGGTTATTATGAAAAAAATATTGCACTTTCGATAGCTCTTCAAGTTGGATCGGAATTAGAAAAAAAAAATGATATTAGGGTTATATACACTAGAAAAACAGATGTTTTTGTTAATCTTTTTAAAAGAGCTGAAATTGCTAATAAAGCTAAAGCAGATTTATTTATATCAATACACTGTGATGCTCACAACTCCAACGCTTACGGTGCAGGTACTTTTGTTTTAGGCTTACATGCTAATCAAAGAAATTTTGAAATTGCTAAAAAAGAAAACTCAGTTATTTTTAAAGAGGAGAATTACGAACAGAAATACGGAGGTTTTAACCCTAATAATCCAGAATCTGTTATAAGTTTAGTTTTAATGCAAGAAGAATATCTTGATCAAAGTATTAAAGCTGCAAATTTAATTCAAGAATTTTTCACAAAAAATTTAAAAAGAAAAAACAGAACTGTTAAACAAGCTGGCTTTATTGTTCTTAAATACACCTATATGCCTAGTGTTTTAGTTGAAACAGGTTTTTTGACTAATAAAAATGAAGGTAAATATTTAAATTCCAAAAAAGGTCAAACAGAAATGTCTACTACAATAGCTGATGCAATAGTTAAATATAAAAATACTATTTCAGATTCTTTTTCGGACGTTTCCTCTGATATCGTTCCTGAAAATAATCCAAACAATACCTATTTAAAGATTCAGATTACATCTGGATCAAAGTCCTTAGAGTTAAAATCATATAATTTTAAAGGATTAAATCAATTGAGTTTTTCCAGATCTGGAAATATTTATAAGTATTTTTTTGAGAACACTAACAGTTTTAATCAAGCAAAAAAATTCCTTGACAAAGCCAAGCTATCAGGTTTTAAAGATGCAATAATTGTTGCTTTTAATAATGGCCAAAGAATTACAATGGATGAGTTTTTTAAATTAAGTACTAATTAACGTAAATGAACAATTATTCATAACTTTGATTTTAATTAATATAAATCTGGAATTTTGAAGATTAATAATGAATTTAAGACTGGTGTTCTAGTTATTTTAGGAATAGGTTTGTTTGTTTTTGGATTTAGCTATTTAAAATCAAACGACATTTTTGTTAGTGACAGAACATTTTACGCTGTATATTCTGATGTTGAGGGAGTTGTTAATGGCACCCCAGTGACTGTAAACGGTCTTCCTGTTGGAAATATACAAAACATATCTTTTTTTGAAGGAAATAGTTTATTAGTAAAATTTAGAGTTGAAAATGATATTGAATTTTCTATAAATAGTATAGCTCAAATCTATGAAACAGGCCTTATTGGTGGTAAAGCACTTGCTATTATTCCCTCAAAAGACAAATCTAGAGCAGCTGTTTCTAATGACACATTAAAATCTGCTATCGCACCTGGTTTAACGGATTTAGTAAATAAAAAGATTACTAACCTTCAAGACAAGATTGAGTCTATGGTAATGAGTGCTGATTCGGTTTTATATAAAATAAACAGAGTATTTGACGACTCTACAAGATCAAATTTACGAAAAAGTGTTTCCGATTTTAATCTTACTATTGGTGAATTAAAAGAAACTTCTTCTATGATTAAAACGATAGTTCAATCAAATAAATCAAGTGTTGATGTAACCATTAGTAATGTTTCTAAAATTTCAAATGATTTATCTAAAATATCTTCCTCATTAAATAATGGAAGTTTAGACAGTACATTGGCTAATTTCAAAAAGTCTTCTGAGGATCTTTCAATAATATTAAAAGACATGAATAGAGGCGAAGGGACTATTTCAAAATTGATAACAAACGATTCATTATTTAATAATTTAAATAACGCCTCAAAATCAATTGACTTATTACTTGAGGATATAAGATTAAATCCCAAGAGATATATTCATTTTTCAGTTTTTGGAAAAAAAAATAAACCATACGAATCAAAATAAATTTATTATGCGTGCATAACAAATTTTTATATTTTTGTTTTAATTAATTTGATAAGTATTAATTGCTAATTTATTTGACTACCTACATTCCAAATATAATTTTCTTTATTCTTTTTACTAGTACTATTTATTTGTTCTCTAGTAATGTTAGAAAAATATATAGAAATATTAATTTGGGTATCTCAGTCGATAGATCTGATAAAAAGAGGCAAAGGTGGATACAAATGTTGAGAATTGCATTTGGACAATCTAAAATGATAGATAAGCCTATAGTTGGAATTTTACATCTAGTTGTTTATGTAGGTTTTTTAGTAATTAATATAGAATTATTAGAAATCTTGTTTGATGGTTTTTTTGGAACCCATAGAGTTTTTGCCCCTTACTTAGGTTCTTTTTATGATTTTTTGATCGGTTTTTTTGAGATTTTCGCTCTTTTAGTCATTATTTCGGTAATATTCTTTTGGACGAGAAGAAATGTTTTAAAAATTAAACGTTTTTTGAGTAATGAAATGAAAGGATGGCCTAAAAGTGATGCCAATTTAATTCTTTACATTGAAATAATTCTGATGAGCTTGTTTCTAACTATGAATGGTTCAGATTTCTGGTTACAGATCAATAGCTCAGACCCCGATTATATCTCTGCGGGATCTTTCCCTATTAGTCAGTTTTTGTTACCTCTATTTGATAGTTTTTCAATTAATACAGTTGTCATTATTGAAAGAACAGCGTGGTGGTTACACATTACAGGTATTTTCTTTTTTTTAAATTATTTATATTATTCCAAACACCTTCATATTTTATTGGCTTTTCCAAACACCTACTTTGCTAATCTTGAATCTAAGGGTAAGTTATCAAATTTAGAATCCGTAACTAAAGAAGTTAAAATGATGTTAGATCCTAGTATAGATCCATTTGCTAATGCTTCAACTGATCAGGTAATTCCTAAATTTGGAGCTTCAGATATTTTTGATCTTTCAAAAATTCAATTATTAAATTCATATACCTGTACAGAATGTGGACGATGTACCAGCGAATGTCCAGCTAATCAAACAGGAAAAAAATTATCTCCTAGAAAAATAATGATGGACACAAGAGATAGATTAGAAGAGGTCGGACGAAATATAGATGAAAATAATGGTGATTTTAAATCTGATGGAAAACAGTTGATAGAAAACTATGTGTCATCTGAAGAAATTTGGGCTTGTACGTCTTGTAATGCTTGTGTAGAGGCATGTCCAATAGGGATCGATCCTCTTTCAATAATAATGGATATGAGAAGGTATATGGTTATGGAAAAATCAGCTGCGCCTTCTGAGTTAAATAACATGATGACAAATATTGAAAATAATGGCGCCCCATGGCCTTTTAATCAAATGGATAAATTAAATTGGAAAAACGAATTATAAACTAAAATTATTTTAATGAAAAAAGAAGAAGTTGACAAAATTTTGAGTGAAAAAATTGAAGATGGTGAACACATTAGCCCTGTACTTCCTGATGGAATAAAAAACTATTTAATAGATATTGATGGTACTATATGTGATGATATTCCTAATGAAGAACCTGAAAGAATGGCTACTGCAAATTTATATCCTGACGCATTAAAGACGCTTAATAAATGGTATGATCAGGGTCACGTTATTTGTTTTTTCACATCAAGAACTGAAGATCACAGACAGGTTACTGAAGACTGGTTAAATAAACATGGTTTTAAGTTTCATAGCATGGTAATGGGAAAACCAAGAGGGGGTAATTATCATTGGGTAGATAATCATCTAGTTAAGGCTACAAGATATAATGGTAAGTTCACCGACCTTGTGGAAAAAGAAGTAACTATTGAAGTATTTGATGATGGTCAGCATGATTAATTATGAATAATATACAGATTAATACTTTTGCGGATTTGTTAACACAAGGAAAAACACCTGAAATTCTTTTTTGGGTTGGATGTGCTGGTAGTTTTGATGAAAGGGCAAAAAAAATAACTAAGGCTTTTGCTAAAATTCTTACTCAAGCTGACGTTTCTTTTGCTGTTCTTGGTTCTGAGGAAGGATGTACTGGAGATCCTGCAAAAAGAGCTGGAAATGAATTTTTATTTCAAATGCAGGCATTAACTAATATTGAAGTCTTAAATGGATATAATATTAAAAAAATTGTCACTACATGTCCCCATTGTTTTAATACATTAAAAAATGAGTATCCTGAACTTGGAGGTAATTATAAAGTTCTTCATCATACGCAGTTTATAAGATCATTGTTGAAAGAAGGTAGGTTGAGTGTAAGTGGTGGAACGTTTAAAGGCAAGAGAATTACTTTTCATGACCCTTGTTATCTTGGAAGAGCAAATAATGTTTATGAAGCTCCAAGAGAAGTTTTAGAAAAATTAGATGCTCAACTTTCAGAAATGAAAAGTTGTAAGCAAAAAGGATTGTGTTGTGGGGCAGGAGGAGCGCAAATGTTTAAAGAAGCAGAACCTGGGAATCAAGAAGTAAATATTAAGAGAACAGAAGAAGCCCTAGATACAAAGCCTGATATTATTGCTGCTGGTTGTCCGTTTTGCAACACTATGCTGAGCGATGGTATTAAAAACAAAAAGAAAGAAGATGAAGTCATTGTTTTAGATATCGCTGAGTTAATAAATCAAGCATCCGATTTATGATAATTCCATTTTCTAAAATAGACAGGAGTTCTAGAGTGTGGATATACCAGTCCAATAGAAAATTTATTGATGACGAACTGACAGATATTAAACAATCATTAACTGTCTTTTTAAGTGATTGGACTGCGCATGGAGCTCAACTTCAAACGTCTTTTCAAATAAAATACAATAGATTTATAATAGTCGCCTTAAATGAGTCTAGTAATGAGGCTTCAGGATGTTCAATAGATAAGTGTGTTCACTTCATTCAAGAAATAGAATCTAAGTACAATGTAATCCTTCTTGATAAAATGAATATATCTTTTAAGCAGGGTGAATTTGTCACCTATAAATCTATAAATGAATTTAAAGATTTAGTTAAAAATAAATCTGTTTCTAAAAAAACTATAGTTTTTAATAATCTAGTGCTAGATATTGATGATTTTATTAAAAACTGGGAAGTTCCCGCTGAAAAAAGTTGGCATGCACGTTTTTTTAACGGTTAGTTATAGGGTATTCATCTAAAAATTTAAGAATTTAAAAATTAAAATAATAAATTAGAATATATATTTAAGCGATGAAACATTCTTTATTAATTTTATTAACATCACTATATTTTAATTCCATATACACTCAAAATCCTTTAATTACGTCTGATTACGAAGATCAAAAAATTTGGGTTGATAGTGTGTATAATAGTTTAACTATTGATCAAAAAATAGGGCAGTTATTTACAATTTGGGTTGCAACAAAAGAGGGGTCTGAAAAGATGGATGAAGTTGCTGAAATTATAAATAAAAATCATCTAGGAGGATTGATTTTTTCACTTGGAAACGTCAAAGATCAAGCTATCGCTACCAACAGATTTCAATCTATATCTAAAGTTCCCTTATTAATTGGAATGGATGCTGAGTGGGGTGTAGGAATGCGATTAGACGATGCTTTTTCTTATCCTTTTAATATGACTCTTGGTGCGATCGAAGATAATAGTTTAATTTACAAGGTTGGAGAAAGAATAGGTATTCACGCTAAAAGATTAGGAGTGCATATAAACTTTTCACCGGTTGTAGATATTAATACCAATCCGAACAATCCTGTTATTGGTAGTAGATCGTTTGGAGAAAATAAGTTTAACGTTACCAATAAATCAATTGCTTATTTAAAGGGAATGCAAAGCCAAGGAGTAATGGGTTCAGCTAAACATTTTCCTGGTCATGGAGACACATCTCAAGATTCACACAAAACTCTTCCAACAGTTAATTTTAGTTCTAAAAGAATTAATGAGGTGGAGCTTTATCCTTTTAAAGAATTGATAAAAAACAACCTGTCAAGTGTTATGGTTGCTCATATGGAGGTTCCCTCATTAGAAAAAAAGGTAAAATTACCTTCTACACTTTCCAAGAATATTGTTACAAAAATTTTAAAAAAGAAATTAAAATTTGATGGATTGGTCATAACAGATGCTATGGATATGAAAGGGGTAGTAGATTTTTATAAGAATGAATCTGCAGATGTCGCGGCCCTTTTGGCTGGTAATGATTTGCTATTGATGCCAGATGATTTAGACAAAAGTACAGAAAGTATTAAAAAAGCATTAAATGATGGAGTTTTAGATCAGAATAGACTTTCCTATTCTGTCAAGAAAATTTTAATGGCTAAATATAAAGCTGGATTACACATTCCCTCTAAAATTAGTGTAAATAATTTGAAACAGGATATGAACTCTGAGGAAGATAAAGCTTTATTTGACGAGTTAACAAAACAATCAATAACAGTTATTAAAAATGATGATCAAATTTTACCGATTAGGGATCTTTCAAAAAAAATAGCTTATTTAAAGATGGGTGATTCTGATTCAAATGAATTTTTTCAAATGCTAAATCATTACACTAAAGTCGATTTAATGAATAATGATAGCGATATTTTAAGTTTTATAAAATCTTACGATTACGTAATTGTTGGTCTTCATAAATCTGATAAAACTCCTTTTGAGTCGTATAAATTTAGTTCAGTTGAAAAAAACACATTAGAGCTTATTTCAAAATCCTCTAAAGTTATTTTAAGTGTATTCTCTAAACCATATGCACTAATGGATATTGATCTAAAAAATATTTCTTCGATAGTTATTCCTTATCAAAACAATATTGTCGCCCAAAAAAAATCAGCTCAAATAATTTTTGGGGCAATAGGTTCCAAAGGTTCTTTGCCTGTGTCAATAAATAAAGCATATCCCCTAGGAACATCTATAAAAACAAAACCTTTAAAAAGATTAAGTTACGGACACCCCCTTAATCAAGGT
The DNA here is from genome assembly GCA_003331265.1 of Cryomorphaceae bacterium. Lineage (GTDB taxonomy): Bacteria > Bacteroidota > Bacteroidia > Flavobacteriales > Flavobacteriaceae > MAG-121220-bin8. The sequence goes on from QOPV01000003.1 coordinate 70,879, forward strand.
TTTGATATTAAAAAGTTAAATAAAATTGATTCTATAGCCGAGTTTGCTATTAGTAAAAAAATGATTCCTGGAGCACAAATTTTAGTAGCTAAAAACGGAGAGGTGGTCTATAATAAGTTTTTTGGATATAAAACATACGATTACAAAGAAAAAATTAAATGGAATGATATGTATGATTTAGCTTCTTTAACTAAAATTCTTTCTACAGTTCCATTAATGATGAGTGAATATGAAAAAGGAAATCTTAATTTAGAAACAACATTATCAGATTTGTTTCCAACACAAGACTTAAATGATAAATCGAGTTTAACTATCAAAGAAATGTTCTCGCACCAATCAGGACTTTTTCCTTGGATTCCGTTTTATAAAAAAACGATCGATAGTGTCACAAGTAAACCATTAAATAGGTGGTATAAATCAACTATGGCAAAGGGTTTTAATATTGAAGTAAATGATAAGTTATTTTTAAAAGATAGTTTCTTAGATTCAATTAGTTCAGGAATTTTAAAAAGTGAGCTTTTCGAAGAGAAATCTTACGTCTACAGCGATTTACCTTATTATTTTATGAAATCATTTTTAGAGAATAATAACGCTGATTTAGATTTTCAGTTAAAAAAAAAATTCTTTTTAAACTAGGTGCTAACAATACCACTTACAATCCAACCAAATATTTTAATTTAAATAAAATTGTTCCGTCTGAAATTGATGAGTATTTCAGACATTCTATTCTTCATGGTTATGTCCATGATATGGGTGCTGCAATGCAAGGAGGTATTGGAGGACATGCTGGATTATTTTCAAATTCAAATGATGTAGCTAAAATAATGCAAATGTTTCTTCAGGGCGGATATTATGGAGGAATAAGATTTTTTAAGAATTCTACTGTAGAATACTTCAATACTTGCTATTTTTGTAGTAGTAATAACAGGAGAGGTATAGGTTTCGACAAACCTCAGCTAGATGATAGTAAGCCAACTTGTGGATGTGTTCCGATGTCAAGCTTCGGTCATTCAGGTTTTACAGGAACTTATGCTTGGGCAGATCCAGAAAATAATATTATATATATATTTCTTTCAAACAGGACTTTTCCCTCAATGGATAATAATTTGTTGTCTAAATTTGATATTAGAACTGAAATACAAAGTGTTATTTATGAATCATTTAATTAAATTTTACAAATGAAAATTGCAATAGTTTGTTATCCAACATTTGGTGGAAGTGGAGTTTTAGCCACCGAACTAGGGATGTCTTTGTCCGAGCATGGCCATGAAGTGCATTTTATTGCATATGAACTTCCTGTGAGATTAAATAAATTAAATGAAAAATTATTTTTTCATAAAGTTAATGTTCCTGACTATCCTCTTTTCAATTTTCAACCTTATGAATTGGCGTTGTCAACTAAACTGGTTGAAGTCATTAAATTACATTCTATTGAATTAATGCATGTGCATTATGCTATTCCTCATGCCTATGCGGCTTACATGGCAAAAAAGATGTTAGAAGACCAAGGTATACATGTTCCTATAGTAACTACTTTGCATGGTACGGATATAACTTTAGTCGGTAACCATCCTTTTTATAAAACAGCGGTAAATTTCAGCATAAATAAATCTGATATAGTTACTTGCGTATCAGCCAGTTTAAAGAGAGATACATTAGAAAAATTTGACATTAATAACGAAATTGAGTTAGTTCCTAATTTTATAGATATTTCTAAATACATCCTACAACAAAAGAGATGTATTGTAGAAAATACAGAATCTAATAAAGTACCTATAATTACTCATGTAAGTAACTTTAGACCTGTTAAAAATATTAAGAATGTTGTACTAGTATTTAATAATATTCAAAAAGAAATACCATCAAAACTTCTGATGATAGGGGAGGGACCAGAAAAAGAAATGGCAGAACAACTTTGCAAAGAACTTTCTATTGAAAATAAAGTGGAATTTCTTGGGAATAGTAATCAAGTGGAAAAAAATCTGTGTCATTCTGATTTATTTTTACTCCCCTCAAATACTGAAAGCTTTGGCTTAGCAGCTTTAGAAGCAATGGCAAGTAAAGTGGCAGTAATCTCATCCGATGCAGGTGGATTATCTGAAATTAATATTCATGGAGAAACAGGGTATCTTACTAAACCAGATGATATCGAATTAATGTCTAAGTATGCTACATCAATCCTTAAAGATTCAAGTTTATTGGAGAAATTTAAAAATAAAGCATTTAAAATGGCTAAAGCTTTTGATATCAACAACATAGTGCCAATCTATGAGAAAATATATAAGAGAGCTTTAAATAAGCTTAAATAGGCTCTTTCATTGAATCAAAGACTTGAACTTTCTTCCAAAGATGCTTTGCTTCATCAATAAAAATTAAATGTGTTGGAGCATCTTGATATAATCTTTGAGCTTTAAGATTAGAAAATGTTAGTATCATGCAATAATCGTAGGAATTATCTACAACGTCTCTTTTCTCAGTGCTACCAGGTTTCCCTAAATGTTTTTTTACTGCAATTTTATTTGTTTTAATTAATTTTTTGATTGCCATTTCAAACTCTGCTCTTTCCTGCTCGTTTTCAGGATTATTTAACCAAAAATATACTGAATGTACAAGTGCACCATCAATATAATCAGTTTTTTTTTCAATAGTTTCACAGTTAGTAGTGAATACTAACAAACTTAATAATAGTAACAATTTAGTTTTCATGTTATGATTTTTAAAATCTAAACTAATTTAGTAATTTTCAATTATGAATATAAAAAAAATATATACGTTAGCCTTTTGCACATTTTTTCTCTTCAACTTTCTGATTGTATTTTCTCAAAATAAAAAAGAAGTTGAGCCTATAAATATTAATGGAACTACAGCCGACTATGTGAACGAAACCTATGGAGATCATCAAAGAAATAAATTTGATATTTGGCTGGCTAAATCAGACAAACCAACTCCACTTGTAATTTATATACATGGAGGTGGTTTTGGTAGTGGAGATAAATCAAAACATTATAATTCAAAACAATTAGTAAGTTTTTTAGATAAAGGAATTTCTGTTGCTACAATTAATTACAGATTTCAAAAACACAAACCATATGGGATTTTAGCTAGTTTAAATGATTCGAAAAGATGCCTTCAGTTTATAAGGTATCATGCTGACAAGTACAATATTGATAAAAGTAGGATAGGAATCTACGGATCCTCAGCGGGTGCTGGCACTTCGCTCTGGATAGCTTTTTCCAATGATATGGCAGATTTAGATAATTCAGATCCTATTCTGCGAGAATCCACAAGAATATCATGTGTGGGTGCCCTTGCTACTCAAGCAACTTATGATTTTTTTAGATGGCCAGAAATATTAAATCTTCCTGAGGAATTAATGTTAATCGCTAATACTGAAAGAAGAATTGCAAAAGCTTTTGGACTAAAATATGAGGAAGGAATTGATTTGAAAAGTTACAAGAAAATTATTGAAGAATTAGATTTTTTAGAAAAAATTGATAAGAATGACCCACCTATGTTTGTTTTTAATAATCAAAAAGGTGGAATTCCTTTGACTAATGGTCAGATGAATCATCATCCTTTGCATGCTAAAGCTTTAAAAGATAAGGCTGATAGAGAAGGACTAGAATCAGTGGTTTATGCTCCTAAAATTGGAATTTCAAATACTGAAAATATTGATTTAGTAGATTTTTTTAATTCTAAACTAAACTAAACTAAACTATTTAGGATTATAGGTACGACTAGCGTTGGCGTAAATTTCACTCTTATCAAAGCTCATTTTTTTTGTTTCAAACTTTGAATACATTTCCATTTGATCGCTGTAATGTGGAGAGTTTTCATGGTCACTTGACCCATATGAAATTGAGGACTCAATGTGTGTACCAGTTTTATTAAATTTTACCATTTGAATATAAGATTCGCCATGAGTCACTCTTATCTTGCCATCTTTGTATGGAGTGGCATTCATTGCTGTGATTACATCTGGAAGTCCCCAAATGGGGATTTCTTTATCTCCTCTTACTAGTTTTTGATAGTCTCCCAACTTAACCTTTGTTGTTTTGAAGTATTTAATCATTTTCTTTTTTACCAATTTGAGATTTTCATGAATAACTTCTTTACTAAACTTTCTGTTGATGTAGCTTTTATTGTAGTATCTAACTAAGTTATGGTAAAACATAGCGTAAGTTCCTGCTCCAATAGATTCTATATCAGTTTTTCTATTCCAATTTTGAATCTCAACCAGTAGATCTTTTATTTCAGGATAATCATCTGGAATCATATTAAATAATTCATTGATGTCCATAAAATTATAATTGAATGGCGTTGGAAAAGTGTTATCATATTTTATTTTATTAAAAGCATCGTAATTAATTGAATCATATGAATTTATAAGATTAAAAATCCTGGTACTTCTGTTGTTATCATATGTCTCAAAATTCATTGTTTTGGAAAAGTTTTTAGGATTAGGATTTTCATCCAATGAAGTTGACCTAAAAGGACTATGGTTGGCGTTGTAAACATAGCCTGATTTTGGATTAATTACCTGTGGAAGTTCTTCTGTTTTATAATATTCAGTCCATAACGTTTGGCTAGTATTTCCTGGAACAACCCCTTTCCAAAGATATTTTTCACTTCTTTTGGGGATGATCCCATTTGACATGTAGAAAATGGTATCATTTTTATCTGCATAACCAATATTATAACCAGGAATCTCATTCATTTTCAAGATATCGTAAAACTCTTTAAAATTTTTAGCTTTATTCATTTTCCACCACTGTTCAAGGCCTCTTATTTTAAACAAAGCAGGTGTTCTTACAGAGTAATACCCTGTTTTATTTTTTAGCGTAGGTCCATAAACACTTTGGTAATATTTTTTTTTAACCTTGATGTTTAAGCCAAGTATTTTGATGAAAGCTTTAGCTTTAAATTTTTTTAATTTAAGAATTTTATCATCAAACTTATATTCTCTTTTATTTACCATTTCTAATTGAAAAACATCTGTTTTATCAGGGTAGTTTACGGTGTGAGTCCATCCAAGATTTTGATTTGTCCCCGTTAAAATACATGGGGAACCTGCAAATGTAGCTCCAATAATATTTGTTCCTTCTTCACTTACAAGATGGGCTTCATACCAGGAGGTTGGTCCATCAAGGGGTTGATGAGTATTGATCCCTAAGTAAGTTTCACCATTTTTTGTAATATTTGTATTAAAAGCAAATAAATTAGACCCAAGGTTATTCTCTTTAAAAAATGTTAATTCTTTCAAATTATTTTCGACTATAGACCTCACAGCTTTGTCTCCCTCACTTGATATAAATAATTGTAAGAATGAATATTTAAGCATTTTTTTAGGGTTAATAGGAAATAGTTTTTTTACAAGAACTTGATCTGGATGCTCATCAGCAAATTTGTTGATTCCTTGAGCGTAACCTTCGGCAATTTTAATGAACTTTAAATCAATTGTATTATATAAACTATCGATGACATAGTCAGATCGAATTAATTGACTTAAGAAGTCTGCACCAGCACCATTTAATCCCAAATGCTTACTCAACATTCCGTTTCCTGCCAAGTAGGCTTGTTGAATAGTTTTAAAATCATCTTCAGAATGTGCCCATGCCAGTCCATAGGCAACTTCAGCATCTGTTTTTCCAAATATGTGAGGAACTCCATATTGATCTCTTATTATTTCAATATTTTTAGGATTAATCTGTGCAATAAGTGTGTTCAAACTTATCAGTAGAAATAATATATGGAGTTTGGTTGTTTTCATGATATATATAAAGCAATAATCATACCAACAAGAGAGATGTTGATTTAAATTTCTTAAGTAAAAATAATCATATATTAGTAATAACTTTTACTTATGATAGGATTTATTAAAGGAAGAACAAAAGCTGTTTATTACTCAATTAAAGGGGCTCTATATTTAATTAGAACTGAGCATTCAATTCGAGCTCAATTGTTTTTTTCAATTTGTTTTATTCTTGCTGGATTTTATTTTGATATTTCAAAAATGGAATGGTTGTTTCAAATTTCGGCTATTTGTTTAGTGTTGTCTACAGAATCCTTAAATACAGCTATTGAAAAAGTGGCTGATTTTATACATCCTGATCATAATGAAAAAATTGGTATTATTAAAGATATTTCAGCTGGAGCAGTATTCTTTTCCGCTGTTTTTGCCATTATAACTGCTTTAATTATATATTACCCTAAACTTATTTAAATTTCTCATATAATTTATCAATCCTTTTTGCTAATAAATAATCTAATTTACTCAGGCTGTTAGTGTCATGGGTCCATAGAGTTATTTTTAATTGATTATATGAATTAGTCCAAGTAGGGTGGTGGTTAATTTCCTCTGCTACAAGTGCAATTTCATTCATAAAATTAAAAGTTATTATGAAATTTTTGAATTTAAAAGATCTAATGAGTTTGTTGTTTTCTAACAACCATTGATTACTTATTTCTTCGTACTCTGTATTATTATCCATTATTTTTTAGATTAGTTTAGGGATTATTGCTTTTCTTTTAATTGGGTAGTCTTTAAACTTGTCTTTGTACCAATTATGATGTGAAATTGCTCTTGGAACCAAGTTAATAAATGTCCATACAAAAAACGAAAAGCTTCCAATATTAAAAGTCATTAAAGCAAAGCCAAACCATTCTACGAGTTCCCCAAAGAAGTTAGGACATGAAATATAATTGAAAAGTCCTCCTTTGGGAATTACATATTTATTGACTTCATTTTCTTTTCTTAAACTAACCAATTGATTATCTGACCATATGTTTATAATTAATCCACCAATAAAAAAGAATAGTCCAATTAATAACATACTTATATTAATATTAGTATAATCTGTTTTTATAAGAAAGTAACCGTTAACTAATCCATTTATAATATTAAAAAAAATAGCTGATAAAGCTATTATTAAAGGCATTTCTTTTCCTTTTGTTTTTATTCTTAGGGGATATATGATTGTTCGATTAAAATAATGAAAAATCCATAGGGATATAAAGACTGTATTTAAGCTATATAAACTAGGAGTGTATGTAAAATAGAGTGTAGGACACACCAGTAGAGCAGGAAGCTCCATTAATATCCATCCGGTTTTATTTGGTATTGTTTTCCCCCATTTTTTACTTGAATGTCGTCCGTAGGGGGCCTTATAATTTAGTATTATTGGGAACAGAACTAATCCTATTAAAATCCATATAGCAGTAAGAGTATAAATATCCATATTAAATGAAAAAACCCGCTAATAAAAGCGGGTTTTAATAAATATCTTGGTTAGATTAAGATATTAGTATCCGTAGTTTTGAACCATGTTAGGGTTAGCATTTAACTCAGATTGATAAATTGGCATTGCTGTATTATAATCACCATATGCTGGTGTCGTTCCAGTTTTATCATCATTAAGTTGCTTAGTTGAATCAATAAGCGGCATTCCTTGACCAGTTCTTAGTAAGTCATCATATCTCAATCCTTCACAATAAAATTCCTTTCTTCTTTCTTGAAGAATATTATCTAGAGTTGCAGAAGCATAATAATTTGCTCCTAAACCTCTGATTGCAGGAATATTATTCAGGTAAGTTAAAGCAGTTGCAGCATCTCCACCTCTTAGCATAGCTTCAGCGTAGATTAGGTGCATTTCTTCAACTCTAATAATTGTAACGTTATCAGTACCTGTCATAGTAGGGAATTTACCTAAAACTGTTGGGTAACCTTGAGCTGTACCTACCATATTAGATGCAAATCTTACATCAGCTGCATCAGCGATATCATAAAGATCAGGATTAGTTCCAGTTCCAGTAAGAATTCTTACATCTCCATAAGATGTTCCTCTTAAAATATAAGCAATTCCATTAATTCCAGGGTTATCAGAACCTGACATTGCAATCTCTAATAAGGAGTTGCTGGCATTATCAGTAGTATAAGACGCTGCAAATCCAGCTGCGCTAACAGGTGACTTTCCAGAGTTGTCAATTACCCATTTTGCCATAGTACCAGCTGTAGCGTATAAACTACTGTCTACAGAACCTGCATACAATAATGCTCTAGCACCAACTGCATAAGCTCCAGCAAGTGTCATGTAACTAGACGAAACTGGTTGAGTCCACCCAGACATCATAGCAATTCCTGTTGTAATATCAGCAGTAATATCAGCTACATTTGAACCAACTGTTCCTCTAGCAGGTGACAGGTTTTCGGGAACCTTGTATGTTTTCACATATGGAACTCCTAAAGAACTACCACCACCTTGACCAGTAATAAAATGTTGACCATAGGCTTTTAATAAATCGAAGTGCACTAATGCTCTTAAGGCATGAGCTTGACCTTGTATGAAGGATATTCCATTTTGATCACCTTCAAGGGAAGCAGCATCAGCCCCAATAACTATATTACAAATTGCAATTACTGAATAATATTGAGACCATGAACCAGCTCCTTGAGAACTATAATCCATTGAAGAACTTGCAAATCTACCAGAGTTCATGTTTGAGTACATGTTATCTGTTCTAACATCTCCATCAATAATTTGATTTCTTCCATAGTAACCAGAAGCTGCCATTCTATCGTAGGCACTATTAAGTACAGACCCTAAATCGGCTTCGCTCTTAATACCAGATGCTAAATCTTTATCTAGAGATAATACAGGCTCTAGATCTTCATCTCCACAGGAAACAATAATTGTTGCCGCGAAGAAAAATAGTAAGTATTTTTTTATATTTTTCATATTATTAAAATTTTAAGTTTACACCGAATGAAACAGACTTTAATGGTGGAGTATAAATTTCCCACGATCCACTATTTCTAATTTCAGGGTCTACTGTTAAACCTGGATCTTTAGTCCAAGTAAATAGGTTTAAACCTCTTGCACTAAATGATACATTGTCAAATCCTAGTCTGTTAGCTATGTTTTGAGGTAAGTTATAACCAACTACAACATCTCTAAGTCTTACAAAGTCTCCATCATGTAAAAATCTAGTAGTAGTTCCAGATCCAGTAGCAGAAGTACTAGTACTCCATCTCATTCTTGGAACATCTGTAATATCACCAGGCTTTTGCCATCTTTCCATTAGCTTCTGAGCACCTTGGTAATATCTAACTGAAAGTAATCCAGTATTTTCTGAATACCAACTCCATCTTTCAAATACTTTGTGTCCACCTGCAAAATACAAGTTTCCATCTACATAGAAGTTTTTATAAGACAATCTAGTACCAAGTCCCCCAGAGTAAGTTGGAATTCTATCTCCTTGAACCATTTGAGAAGCTTCGTTGTAACTATTTACTATCTCCATACTTGGATCGGTTGCACCACCTTTGTAGTATCTTGGATCTCCTGTAGCAGAATCTACTCCAGCCCATCCTCTAATATACCAGACACCCATTGGCTCTCCAACTCTAGTTCTGTTGTAAAATCCGTCCAAGTTAATATCTGTACCATCAGCTCTTTTTGCTAATGTTAATACTTCGTTATCATTGGTAGCATAGTTAGAATATACATTCCAAGTGAAGTCTCCTAATTTCAAGACATCTGCTGAAATTTCAATTTCAATTCCCTTATTTTCAACTTCACCAACATTTTGTGTTTGAGAACTGTGTCCAGATGTTGTTGACAAAGGAACACTTTGAAGTAAGTCGTTAGTGTTCTTGTTATAGTAACCTATCGTTCCAGAAACTCTATTACCTAGGATTGAGAAATCAAGACCAATATCGTATAGTGTCTGCTTTTCCCAAGAGAATAATAGATTTCCAAAAGTAGATGGATAAACAGCTCCTTGGTCGTTATAACTAGCACTGTATCCAAATAAAGATTGGTACTGATTTAATCCAACTCCATTGTTTCCTGTTTCTCCAATAGAAGCTCTAAGTTTTAAGTTGTTAATCCAGTCATTGTCTTGTAACCAGCTTTCTTGGGTTATGTTCCAAGCTAAACCAGCCGACCAGAAATTACCAAATCTATTTCCGCTAGAAAATCTTGAAGATCCATCTCTTTTAAAAGAAAAATCAGCAACATATTTGTCTTTAAACGTATAGTTTAATAAAGCTAAGTAAGAAAGCTCTTTCCAATCAGAAAAACCTCCACTAGCAGATTGGTCAGTTCCAAAACTACTTACATAGTATAGTCCTTCAGCAGGTACATTGTAACCGCTTGAAGAGTTGTTAGTGTTTTTACTTCTTCCAAATGCCATTTGCACAGTAGCAGCAATATTATGGTCATTTGCTATAGTTTTAACATAATCCAAAGTTTGAGTAGAAAACCATGTAAAGTTTCTAGAAGTGTTTTGGTATGCGTATCCACCTCTAGTTCTACCATCACCATGATTAGGGTCTCTAAATTCATGAGAAACTCCTAATAAGAAGTCAATAGCATATCTAGTTCTGAATTTAAGATCATCAGTAATCCTATAAGTAACACTAGTATTGGAAATTGCTCTAGTACCGTCATTTTGCTGAATATTTTTTTCAGCTAAATAAAGCGTGTTAAATACACTTGTACTTAGGCCAATATTCCATGATCCATCAGCATTCTTTGGTTGTTGGAACGGACTCATAAATATTCTATTTGCTTGAGGAGCACCAAAATATGAACCACCCTCATGAATACCGTTTTGAATTGAGTTAGAAACTCTATTTGAAGTGTTTATATCAATTTTTCCTGCCTTTCTTCTGTACGTGAAAGAACCACTTACTTGCTCGTAATCTGTACCAACAGATGTTCCAACAGTATTTTTATATCCAACTGACATTCTAAAGTTTTCCTGAGCAGATCCACCTGAGGCAGAAAGATCGTAAGATTGGTAAGGAGCGTCTTTTACTTTAATAAGTTCTTCCCAATTACCATCCACTCTTCCTCCAGCATCCCATGCAGCAGCACCAGCGAAATTAGCAAGAGCGTAATTAGTAGCTCTCTCTTTAGTCCATCCGTAATCATTAATTAAAGTTTCAGCACCAAGTTCAAGTCTTTGCTCACCAGTTAACATTGGTCTTTCATCTCTGGCATAGTTTTGAAAACCATATTGACTAGTTAAGTTGTACTTGACCTCTCCTGCTGATCCTCCTTTTGTAGTAATTACAATTACACCATTAGAACCTCTAGCACCATATGGAGCAGTAGCAGACGCATCTTTAAGTACAGTAATACTTTCGATATCTGAAGCGTTAACCATAGATAAGACACCCATGTCTGTTAAAAGAGGACTAATTGATCCATTGTTAACAGGAACTCCATCAATTACAAATAAAGGAGCGTTAGATCCTGAAATTGATCCCTCACCTCTAATTCTAATGTCTTGAGGAGCACCAGGTGTACCTGATTGCGTAGTAACTCTAAGACCTGCAACACGCCCTTGAAGAGCTTGATCAGGAGAACTTAATGCAACACCCTCAATCAATTCGGAGTCAATTACTACAGCACTACTTGTTAATCTTTTACGATCCCTTGTAGTAATACCTGTAACAACTACCTCATCAAGTTCGTTGCTTGAGTTAAGTTGAACATTAATTTTGTTTGAATTTCCAACAGTAACAGATTTACTTTCAAATCCTACAAAACTGAAGACTAAAACGTCACCTTCAGATGCAGAAATTGAATAGTTACCATCAAAATCAGTAGTGACACCATTATTTGTGCCCTCTACAATTACTGTTGCCCCAGGAAGTGCTAAACTCATATCATCGGAAACATTACCGGTAATAGTGTTTTGAGCAAAACCTAGATACGACACAATCATAAATGAAAGTGTCATAAATAATTTGAATTGTTTCATATGTTTATTTTTGATTATCTAACAAATATGTTAAATTAAAGTTAAATAGAAAAGTTTTTTCTAACAAAAAATCATCATATCCATAACTAGGAGCATAAATTTTTATCAAATTCACAAAAAAATACCGATTAGAATCTTTTAATGATAGTTTTTCAATTTTCAATTCTATTCTTAAAATCTGTTTTAAATAAAAAATTTCTTAGTAACTTCAATTTATCAAAACAGC